>SDNN01000250.1 GCA_004524425.1 Promethearchaeota archaeon | reverse complement strand
GATTTTCCTTACGGTTCGAAAGTACCCGCAGAAGTTCTCCCAAAAATCAACGGAAAGTCCGTGGATAAATTTTTAACTTATTTTGGAAGCATGATTCCATTCGTTCAATTTGTCTATAGAAATAAAATAAATGTTATTACTAAATTAGATGAGCATAAGAAGAGAGCCGTATATCGTCTAAGTAATATAAAAGAACTTGGGAGATTTATGCAAATTCATTTTTATATTATGATGGGCGTTATTGAAAAATCTATCCAAAAAAAGCTAAATTTGAAGGTTAGGTCTCAGATTGAAAAAATGGATTTCGATAATGATATTGTGGAATTTTCACTTGAATTTCTTTGAAAAGTTTAAAGAAATAAAATATAATTTCTCTTATCTTTTAATTTTCATATTCCCACTTAATTTCATAAGTGTTCAGTTTGCACTCATACCCCCATCTACCGGAATTATTGTTCCCGTTTGCCAAGATGATTGATCAGATGCTAAGTATAGAATTGCGTGTACCACATCTACTGGTTTCCCAATCCTCCCTAAAGGATGCATCTTATTGGAAATTTCTAATGATTTTTCAGATGTAGTTAATTTAGCTTGAGCAGATAGAGGAGTATCAACTAAACCCAATGCCACGCCATTGAAACGAATTCCTCTAGAGGCATATGTAATTGCTGCTGAACGTATCATTGCCTCGAGCCCTCCTTTCGCAGCACTTATTGCCTCGTGATTTCTTAATCCTTTAGATCCTGCCACAGAAGATATTATTACAATGGAACCTTTCTTCCGCCTCATCATCCCTCGAATAACTGCTTTAATTCCTAAGAATGCTGAAACCAAATTGATTTCAAGAGTCTTTTCAAATTCTTCTTGTTTTAGTACATGGATGGGTTTTAAGAGGATGGACCCAACAGCATGAATTAAAACGTCTATTTTACCAAAAGTCTCCTCTGTTTTTTCCACTATTGATTTGAGATCATCAAAATTAGTCGCATCTGCTTTAAAAGCAATAGAATTTTCGATTTTTGCACTTAAGTTTTCCAAATCTTTCTTAGTTCTAGAGACTAATATTAATTTGGCTCCAAGTTTTGAGGCTTCTTCTGCTACTTTAGAACCAATTCCTCCCGTTGCTCCTAGTAGGAGAATTACTTTTCCTTCTAACATCTAAATCTACCTCTTAATTATAGAAGAATAATCAAATTCTTATTTAAATTGATTCATAATAATTTAAAACCAATTTTTTCCTGTTAATGACCATGAGATCTTATTATATTTAATGATAATTAGAAATTTTAAAAATAAGTGAATGAATTATTATTATATGAAAAAACGTTATTTATTGCTTATTTATGTGGTTTTGATTACTTTAACTACATTGATATTTCTCTATCCCAACTTTTTCTTTCCTGGTTTTGATCCTTTAGTTGTGGATTTAATAATTATAAACATAATCATATACCTAGCGAGAACACCAATAATACGTATCATCGCATATTTTTTTGAAAAAAGACTTTTTAGAATAGTTATTACAAGTTTAATCAACATATTCTGGGGGATATTTCTCTTAATATTTTTATATTTCTGGTCTGAAGAAACATTTATAGCTGTCATTTCCTTTCTCATTGTAGCGGTTTCATTAACACTTAAAAAATTAGTCAATAACATAACCTCTGGTGTCTTAATGCTTACCACAGAACAATTCGAATTAGGAGATCTTATAGAAACTAATGGTATCCAAGGTGTGGTTCAAGAAATTTCCTTAAACCAAACTAAGATGAAGGAATTCGATGGAGTGAGGGTTGTTATCCCGAATAGTAAAATATTTGGTTCTATGATAACAAAATTTACATACAAAGTTCAAAAATTAATTAATCTATCGTTTGATAAAGAAAAAGTCGAAAAGACAGATTATAGAAAATATTTAGAGAAAGCAGAGCAATTATTCGAGGAGGATAAAAAAATTACTCGATATGCGAAAAGCATTGAAATTAATTCAGATGTGGATCCAGGTGATTTGGATAGACTCTTAAACGAGGTTTTTGACGAATATGAACCTCGTTTTGGTGTAAGACCAGATTATGTAGTCGATATGGTTACCGTAAGTCGATGTAGGATTGATTTACTAATAACTGCAGAAACTCCTACATTAGTTCTTCAACATTTGGATGCATTTCTGCGTGATCTTCTATTTAAACTTTATTCTGAATCTATATATGATAAATGGGACAAATACAAAAAGAAAATGGAGGTCTAATTAAAGATGGCACTGTTTGAAACAGATTTAATCGCTCTATTAGTTCTTATTATAATAACTGCTGGTTTTATTGGTTTAAATAAAATAGTTACCTATCTGCTTAGATCGGTAAAAAGATTATCGGCAGAACAGAAAAATAAAACAAACTTCGCATTAAAGGTAGTATCCATCATTATTATTGTTTATTTAATTATAGAGGGTTTTCCTTCTTTTGGTGATATTGATCCACAAATAGCTGCAGTATTGACTGGATCTATAAGTATTGCTCTTGCTTTTGTCTCAAGTGAGATTTTTGCTAATATTTTTTCTGGGTTTCTGTTATTTATAATTGATCCGTTCGATCTTGGGCATGTAGTAAAAATTAATGGAAAAAAAGGAATTATCAAAAAAATCACATTTACTAAAGTCGTCTTGGAAACATTTAACAATATAATAATAGAAATCACTAATAATAATATCGTAAACACCAATATCATCAATTACACCATAGAATTAAAGGATATAAAGTCTTTTGAAGATTTCAGAGATAACTTACAAACTCCTCAAGATAAAGGAAAGGCAAGAATTGATTTCGATATGAATGATAATCTGAGAGATTATAAAGAAGAAATGGAAGAAGTATATGAAATATTTCTAAAGAATAATTATGAACAGATCCATTCCTATACTTTTAAGATGCGATTTGAATTTGATAAATTTCGAATAAAAATCGACAGAATTAGTAAGCTATGTGATGATTATAAGGAAAAATTCGGATTTAAACCGCGATTTCATATATTATGGTTTGGAAATAGAATCTCAGTAAAATTTAGAATCTTAACTTTCAAAACAGACAGTTTAGTTAAGTTTCAGCCAAAATTTGCTTTCGATTTATATAAAATAAGCATGAGTGAAGAAAAAATTTAGATCCACGTTCTATAACTAACAATAACTTGAATAAATAATTCCCACTCTTTTTTTATATATAAAAAATATAAAAATAAAATTAAAAAAAATATTAAATCATAGATTTAATTGAATTACTCAGGATGTTTAATATTTCTATCCCACATAAGAAGGTTTCTGCCGCTTAGTTTAAAAGCATCGTACAGATCAGTGAAAAGATTCTCCTCTTCCATTTGCTCTTCAAGAAACCAATTTAAAAGTTCAAATGCATATACTTCATTTTTCTGTTGAGCTAAATCCATTAAATTCTTTATTCTCTCGGTAATATGTTCTTCATGAGAAATTGCTTCTTTTAAAACAGTTTCAACATCTTGCCAGTCAGTGGAGATTTTTTCTATTGTTCCATATTCTACTTTACCACCAGCTTCTAAAATATAGTGTACGAATTTCATAGCATGGACATATTCTTCTTGTTCTGCATGTGTACGCATAAAATTAGCGAATCCTTTTAATCCTTCTCTTTCCGCCCACGCAGCCATTCCTAAGTATATGTATGCTGATCGTAGTTCTTCGACGATTTGTTTATTCATTAAATCGTTCATTTCTTGGGAAATAAAATTTACCATTTTTTT
>SDNN01000249.1 GCA_004524425.1 Promethearchaeota archaeon | reverse complement strand
TTAGAAATTAAAGCTGTGCTCCTTGACATGGAACATGATAATAATGCTAAAGTATTAATCATGACAGGTTGTGAAAAAGCCAATGCATTCTCCTCAGGAGGATATTTTGATTTAAATTTTTTCAAACAAAAATTTTCAGATAATTTAGAAACTAAAAAGTCCATGCAATCGAATGACTTGAGCCCTCGTGTTAAAAAAGATATTAAATTTTGGAATTTTTCAAAACCAGTTATCGCTGCCATCAATGGATTAGCCATGGGTGCTGGCATTACAATGATCTTGATGGGAGCTGATTTAATTTACATGGCCGAAGATGCTTGGTTAGAATTCAATTTTATAAAGCGAGGGATTATTGCGCAATCCGCAATGTCTTTTATTCTTCCCTTTTATTTAGGATTTCAAAAAGCGAAGGAAATTTTGTATTTTGGAGATAAAATCAGTGCCAATGAAGCTGAAAAACTCGGTTTAATTAATAAAGTATTACCTCCAAATCAACTAATGAAATACGCAAGAGAACAAGCATTAAAACTCATTCCTCCTGAAGGACCAAGTTTATCCATTAAATTGATGAAAAAGACAATGCATGAATATTTTCGGGAAATAATTATACAAACACAAGAATTAGAAAAAGAAACTAATCTGAAACTTTATAAAACTCATGATTTTAGGGCAGCCATGAGATCATTTAAAAATAAAAAGACAACAAAGTTTAAAGGAAGATAATTTATTTGCTTTAATATCAAATCTAATTCAAGTTTTAAAAAAAAGAACTAAAATATTAAAAGGTTAAGATGAACACGCAAGATTTTGAAGATATTATTTATGAAAAAGAAGAAAACGGTATCTGCACTCTCACTCTTAATAGACCTGAAAGGAAAAATTCTCTCACTCCTCTTACATTTTTAGAAATAGAGACTGTTTTGGAAGACATGGAGAGCGATAAAAAATCAAGAGTATTAATCATTACCGGCTGTAAGGAGGCTAATGCCTTCTCCTCTGGAGGTTCGTTTGTATCTTTTGCTTCAGTTCCCCAGGAAATAAGAAATAAAATTGATCCCGCAGATATGGCGCAAAAAAGATTGGTTCTCAAGTTCTGGGATTTTTCAAAACCGGTCATCACGGCAATTAATGGCTTGGCAGTTGGAGCAGGAATTACCATGCCCTTAGTTGCGTCTGATTTAATATACATGGCAGAGGATGCCTGGATTGGCTATTATTTTGTTAAACGCGCAATCGTCCCCGAATTTGCTTCTAATTTCATATTACCCTTTTATATCGGTTTTCAAAAAGCAAAAGAAATCATCTATTTCGGAGATAAAATCAGTGCCACTGAAGCTGAATCTTTAGGATTGATCAATAAGATCTTGCCCCCAGATGAGCTTTTATCTTATACTAGAGACCAAGCTTTAAGATTAATTCCTCCCAAAGGTCCAAGTTTATCGATCAAGTTGATGAAAAAGACAATGCATGATCATTTCAGGGATATTTTAGCACGAACACTAGACTTAGAAAACGAAGCAATAGGAAAAGCGGCCAGAACTCGCGATTTTCGAGAATCTGCAATGGCTCTTAAAGCAAAGAGAGACCCTAAGTTTAAAGGAAGATAATTAATAAAAAAATCAAGAACTCAATATGGGTAAGCACTAGGTTGCTTTTGACGCAAGATCTGCTAATGCGTCGCTTATTCTCTCAAATGTCTCGGGAGGGAGACCATGTCCCATGCCTTCAATAATTAACAGTTCAGATCCAGGAATGGCTTTAGCAGTTTGAATTCCGTGTTCAATCCGGACTAGTGGATCATCCTTTCCATGAATTACGAGGGCTGGAATATTCACGGAATTAAGCTTTTCCGTTCTGTCTTCAGCAACTAATATTGCTAAATAATGACGAGTATATCCCGCTGGATGATATGAGCGTTCAACGCATCTTTTGAAGAGTTCTCTTGATTTTTGCTCGTCGAAAGGAAAACCAGATCCATAAATTCCTTTCATTAAATTAACCATGTGATTCACATAACCATCCTTGTCTTTAGGAGCTTCTTCATGGAATAGTCTAATGATTTCTGGGGTTGGTGGGGGAAGTCCTTTTTTTCCTGTACCACTCATTATAGAAGTAAAGCTGGCCACCCGATCAGGATATTTATAAGCGATTGTTTGAACTATCATGCCACCCATCGAAACCCCGCAGATATGTGCCTTTGGAATATCCAAAGCATCTAATAATCCTATAGCATCACCAGCCATATCTTCGAGAGTATAAGGTGCTTTTATCTTCTTTCCAGCATTGACAGCCATGGCTACCTCCCATAAATTTGGAACTCCGAAATCATCGAATTTAGTAGACAACCCAACATCCCGATTATCATATCGAATCACGTAAAATCCTTTATCTGTTAATATCTTGCAGAAATCGTCGTTCCATCGAATCATCTGACCACCTTGTCCCATTATTAGGAGTAATGGCTTATCGGAAGGATTCCCTATTGTCTCGTAAAAAATCTCAACATCGTTTACTTTGGCTTTTGGCATAATTTTTTACTCAATAAGAATAGCTGTTCTCTTTATTTATCACAATGAGTAATCTCTTAAATATGCTATGTTATCGTAAATCCTTGATTATATGAGTAAAAATATAAATTTTAAACAAATCAGATCATAATGAGTCAATTAGTCTGAAAAATAACAATAAATTCCCCATTATGATCTAGTTAATTTCGGGATGATCTGATTATGGCATCATATAATACTAAATTCGCTATTGACATCTGAATGAATGCATTACAATTTTTGGAACGATATATGTTGCCAATGGGGATAATACAATGCTCTGCAATCACTAGCAATAGATCTGAAAATGCAAGGGGCTCTCAATTCCATATAATGCCTTTTTCTTTCCACACGTTCCCTTTCCAACAAAGAATTCATTGTAGTATAAAACTCAGAATCCAGATAAATTTTTCTTTAAAGCTACAATAATACCGTGAATAATAAAACATATGAGCCAAAATATAGAGATATAAGCATAAAACCGGTCTTTTTATCTAACTTTTCTCGAATCCCAATCACAATAAAAATAACTACTGCGACGCAAATTGTGTAGAGAATGGTGGGGATGGCAAGTTCAGAGGTAACAGATTGGGGATAAATCAATTGACCAATGGCAATAGATATAGTTGCATCTACAATGCAGCTACCTATTATATCCCCAATTGCGAGATCATACTGTTTTTTCTTAAGTGCATTAATGTCAACCACCAACTCTGGAAGAGACGTGCCAATACTTAAAATAAAAAAACTAATAATGTATTCATGAATATTCAAAGCATTTGAGAGAGTTATGATTGATTGAATAATTACAAATGAGCTTATGGCAACTCCTATGAAACCAATTATAGCTAATGTTAAATGATATTTCTTGCTCCTTGCTTTAGTTGTTAATTCCATCATATCTACTTTTTCTAAGAAATCACTTTTCGTTACATTATAGATTACCATCAGATATACACCAAAGCTACAAATCATAAATAAAGCATCTAATCTCGTAAAATATCCTTTTTCAATAACAGTGAAAACTAAAAAAAGCGATAATATTAAACATCCTCCAATAATCAAAATTTCTTTTCTACCAATCTTGATTGTCCCACATATAATAACCAGAAGACCAAAAATTAAAGTAAGTTGACACAGGACGGAACCCACGGCATCTCCAATGTTTATATCCGCATGTCCTAAAGAACTTGATATTATGGAGTTAAAGATTTCAGGAATATCAGTACCAATCGATACTAATGA
>SDNN01000248.1 GCA_004524425.1 Promethearchaeota archaeon | reverse complement strand
GCGGAAAAGTTTCACTTTTTTGCTGATGACTTCCGCCCGTTTTCCAACTAAGATTCCAATAGTATATAACAATATGATGATATCTAACAGGGCGAAAATTAAGATGATCAGTAGAGGATATACTCCGGGTTCTGCAAATATTTGTCGCCTAAATATAAAGACTACCACTAAATAAAAGAAATAAATGCCCGCATACATCGAAAAAGTTCCTAACCATGCGTTAAATTTACCGACAAGTAGGAATATCAAGCTAAAGGCTGCCAAGATGATTATGGTCCAGAAAATAATTTGATACATCAGAATTAATCTTCCACCAGTAAAGAAAAAGGCAAACGTAATGATGTTTATACTTAAAAATACGCCACCCAAAAATTCAATCCATCTTAAAATATGATTCAAGGGACTTGATCGATTGTAGAGATATTTATCCACAGCTTTTCCGCCTTCGTAACAGCCATATAACGTGAAGAGAGCAGTAATTAAAATATAGCTTATGATGGCTAAATTAAATAAAAATTCAACGATTTCTCTGAAAATAAAGAGATTGATGGCCAAGATGACAGAAATTACTAAAATGACTAATGCAATGGGAAGAGTGATCTCCTTCATATCCGTGAATAATGAAATAATAAATAAGGCTACGCAAAAACCGATCAATGGATTCAGTATGAACATTGCCAATTGAGGTCTAAATGCACTTATGAAGATTCCGATTAATAACCATGAGACTATGAGTAAATATATTCGATTTTTTCTTTTTCTCAATGTCGAGATTCCACTAAACCCCATATCTGTTCGCAACCAAATTTTTAATTATTAATATTTAACATCTAATATTATAAATACTTTAAAACTAATTTAGTCTAAATCGACAATTTAGAAAAAATCAGTGAGACTTTTTTGCTTACTAAATGCCTTCAAAGGTAATCCTAGCTTTTCTTTAATATTATTTGCTGTTTCAGGGGCAAAACCAGAAAAATGATTATTTATTATGATGAAGATTTCAAACACATTAGGATCTTTAAGGAGTTTCTCAATATTTTGTTCCATATCTATCATCAAATCATCAAGATGTCTCTGAACTCTATTAAACCTGCTCAACTGCCGATCCCCAATTAGTCTAATATAATACGTATTTTGACTGGGAAAGTAATAAGGGTTAATACCCTCTAAATAAGAAGTACCCAAAATTGTTTTTCTGCCATCTATCAAATTAGATAAGATCTCAGGCAAGAACCATGAATTATCTCGAAATTCTAGAATAATTTTTCCTGCGTTTGCTATTTCATTTATCAAAGATTTTATCCTATTGTAATGCTTTTCTGTAAATTTTAGCCATGGAGGAAATTGAAATAAATAGGCTAAAATCTTCCCATTTAAAGGTGCTAAACGATCAAAAAATTGATAAAGTTTTGACTCGAGGTTCTCATCAAATAACTTATGCGTGATATCTTGCCAAACCTTGATTATGTAATTGAACTTTTCTGGCACATCATCATGCCATTTATGCACCGCATCTTGAGATGGAAGATTATAAAATGTAGCATTTATTTCTACTATTTCAAAAAATTTGGTATAATAATCTAAATGGAGATGCCGTTCCAGACTTTTTGGATAGAAAGGTCCATTCCAATCCTTATAATCGAATCCCGCACAACCTACGAAAATTTTCGCCATAATTTAGAAAATTTGATAATTCAAAGTTCTTGAATTGATTTCTAATATTAGAAAAAACAATTAATTAAAAAAAATAGTTCTTATAATTTCATAATAAATTAGAAATATATAGTCTATATATTTAATCAAAATTTATAAAAATAACTCATACCTATTACTTATAAGCATATTATACAGCCTTGACTGTAATAAAAACGATTCTATATCTTTTAGAATATTTTTTATGAAAGTTAGTAAAAAATTGTTTTATGAATAAAGTGCAAAATTGATGAATTCAAGCGAACCAATCTTTGATGTAGCGCATTTTAAAAAATGGAAAGAGTCATCAATGGAGCGCCATGATAATTATAATTTTGAATCTAAAATAGATTATATTTTGGACAGAACCCCTTCAGAAAAAGAATCTTCTTATTTGCTTGAAGTATTTCTTTTTATTCCAGAAAATCTTCAAATAAATAGGGAAAGTTATTCTAAGGAACAATTTTTCTTAGATTTGAATAATCGAATTCGTTTTAAAACTCCTCAGATGACCATTCAAGGCCTTCTTGATGAGGACAATAAATTATCTCCTATTCATGTGGTTTTAAAAAAATTAAAAGAGATAGAATATGGAGAGATCTCCCATGAAACACACATACGCATTGAAAGAGAAATAAGGTTATTGGCTTGTATAGTAAAAGCATCATTGAGGGATCAATTTACATTTATTTTAACATTTTATCAAAAATTAAAGGAGCAAGGTAATTTCGCATCAGTTATTAGTAATTATTTGGATGATATTGTAAAATTAGAATCAAAAATGAGTTTTTTAAGAGAGACCTTTTCTATATCACAAATATCATATAATTTGCGAGAAGCGCTCAATTATGCTGATGAATACATTAGTCTTCAGATAAAAACATGGATAGCTAAGTCCCTTATAGCTTTGGAAAAACAAATCGATAACGATATTCGCAATAAGATGATAAAAATAATTGAAAGGGAACAAGATTTTAGAAAAAGTATTAATAGTCAACTTATCTTAGAAGAACATTCAGAAAACGAAACTTTTACTTACCATGAAAGCATCTTAAAAAAATATGTCCAAGGAGTGCTCTATTTAGAAAAAAAGAAAAAAGATCCAAAATCACGCTCTTTAGAATTCTTATATTCCTTTGCTGCGGGTATTGCCATGTTTTTTTCTCTATTTCTGACGGTTTTATTACTTGCAGCTTATGATGTCAATTCAATCCCATTTATTATTCTAGCAATAGTTATTTACATTTTTAAAGATCGTTTAAAGGATATATTTAGAGGATATTCACAGAAAGCCGTTGGATTGGTATTTCCAGACCAAAGAGTGGATATTGTAGATAATTTTTATCAAAAAACTATTGGAGAGAGCAGAGAAAAAGTTCGCTTTATTGAATGGGGTGATATACCAGATGAGATACTTCGTGTAAGACGCTCAAGCAATAAAAGTCCTTTAGAAGAAGCGGGAAAACCGGAAGTGGTTATTTCATATTTACAAAAAATAACTCTATTGAATGAAAAGATCGATGAGATTCACACTAGAAAGAAGGATTTATCAAATATTATCAGGTTTAACATCCAAGATTTCTTAAAATATGCAGATGATCCCATTCAACATGAACTGCTGTGGAATGATAAAACAGCTGAAGTTGAAGAAGTTCCAATCTCAAAAGTGTACCATCTTAATATCGTATTAAAACTTTCTTCATACAAGGGAAAGAATATTAAACGACTGTTTTTTAAGAAGTTTAGAGTAGTTCTTGATCAAAAGGGTATAAAGAGAATAGAAGAACCTGATATTTTATTATAAGATTTTTTATTTCTAACAAAAAAAATTTTATTAGTTTTTGGACCTTTATTTTGAGATCAATTAACTAATATAATTGAAAAGTTCCATGGAGAGATGACTTTTTATAAAATAATATATATTTTTAAACCACCATGAAAACAAATCCCGTAAAAATTGTGATTATTGGAGGAGGATTCGGTGGTTTTTACTTATCTAAAGAATTAGAGAAAGATAAAAATATACAATTATTTTTAATAAATCCAATAGAATATTTTGTTTATACTCCATTGATACATGAAATCTGCGTAGGTAATAT
>SDNN01000247.1 GCA_004524425.1 Promethearchaeota archaeon | reverse complement strand
GTTAAAGATTTTCCTTTTGTTGTTGGATTTGACAGTCTAAATGAACCTAATAAAGGATGGATTGAGGATAAAGTAGATGGAAGTGGGCAAGGATTAACGGAAATTTTAGGACATTCATTCACTCCTTTTGAAGCCATGAAAACAGCTGCAGGCTATCCTGTCACCGTCTCATATAGGGAATTAAAAGGAACTGCAATTAAAGAAATAAGAAAAGATCTATTAAACCAAAACGGAGTATCTTGCTGGCTTGAAGGAGCAACGGACATCTGGAAAAACGAAGGAATATGGGACTTGGATGAAAATGGAAAACCTGTAATTCTTAACAATGATCATTTTACCATGGTTGATGGCAAAAAAGTGGATTTTCATCAAGATTATATGTCTCCGTTTATTTTGAAATTCTCAAGGAATATCAGAGAGATAATTCCTAATGCAACCATCTTTTTCGAGGGTCCTGTACTCGCAATGATAGCGGGCAAACAAGCAAATTTTAATTTACCTCCTAATGAAGATCTGCTTGTACACGCCGCTCACTGGTATGATGCGGGGTCTCTTATTACAAAAAGAGCATTAATAAGGGCGAATTATGATATCATGACTGATAAAATCGTAATTGGAAAAAAAAATGTTCAAGAAATGTATGACCAACAATTAGCAAAGATAAAGAGCGTTTCAGGAGACATTGCAGGAGGGGTTCCTACTTTAATTGGTGAATTTGGAATTCATTTTGACCTAAAGAACAAAAAAGCATATAAAAATTTTGAACAAAAAGGACAAAATGCTTTTAAAAAAAATGTTGAAGCATTAAACATGTATTATAATTCAATGGATAGAAATCTACTCCATTGCACTCAATGGAATTACACAGCGGATAACTCTAATGAATGGGGAGATCAATGGAATTTAGAAGACTTATCCATTTTCAGCAGGGATCAACAACTCGATCCTAATGATATAAATAGCGGAGGTCGAGCCATTAAAGGATTTTGCCGACCACATTTCATATATTGTGCTGGATTACCCTTAAAAATGGCGTTTGATCTTAAAAGCGGATCATTCCTTTTTGAATTCGATGCTGACAGCTCAATAGAGACTCCAACTGTGCTTTACGTGCCTCAAATTCAATATCCTAATGGTTATGAAGTTATCTTATCTGAAGGGGAATTTGAAAAGAAAGAAAAAGAGCAACTTCTCTCCATTCTAACACAAAAAGATGGTCTGCATTCCGTGCGAATAAACAAAATTTCATGACGATAAACATTTAAATATGTTCGGAGAGAACATATATTTAATTTAATTTCAAAAGAGAATCTTCTCACATGAAGAAATCAAATCAGGCTTTGAGCGAAGAATATTCTACAAAACTCGCAGTTTCATATAGCGTTGCCACTGTCTCAGATAACATATCCTATCAAACTTTTACTTTTCTCATCTTCACCTTTTATTATGCTGTGGTTGGATTGAATGTAAATTTAATAACTATTGGTTTCATTTTATGGTCATTTTGGAATGCAATTAATGATCCTCTCTTAGGCGTTTTATCAGACAGGACCAAGTCTAAGTGGGGCAGGAGAAAACCGTATATAGTGGGGGGGATCATTCCTCTCTCCATCATCTTAATTCTTGTATGGACTCCGCCGATAGAGGGAACCCAAATTACCATTTTCATTTATTTTGTAATCATGATATTCTTGTTTGACACTTTTTACACGATGTTTTCCATGAACCAAACGTCCCTCTTTCCTGAGATTTTTGTAGATTTAGATAATAGAGCTAGAGCAAACAACATCCTCCAAACGTTTTCTGTAATAGGACTAATTTTTGCCTTTATTGCTCCAAGTTTTTTCATTCCGCAATATGATAATCCTCAATATTTTACTAATTACATGTATGCAGGTGTTTTTATGGCCATTCTCGTTCTAATTTTTGCTGCAATATTCATTAAATTCGGTCTAAAAGAAAGGCCAGAATATGCGATGGATTCCGAACTGGCTCCTCCATTTTTCAAATCCTTAAAAATGACTTTTACCAATAAATCCTTCGTGACTTATATTGTGGCTAGCTTTGCATTCTGGTATACCATAGGGTTATTACCAACGCTCACGCCATTATATTGTAGTTTTGTACTAAACATAAAGGACTCCATGACAATCAGCCTATTGTTGGGAATAACCTTCATTTCTGCAATATGTTTCATGCCATTCTGGCGATATATCATGATAAAATTTGGAGTGAAAAAAACAGTGATGCTAGTCCTGCTCCTAATGATTGCAACACTTTTTCCGTTCATGATAATATCAGACTTTACAGGTGCGATAATTGCGTTTATTTTAGTTGGTTTAGGCATTTCAGGGATATTATTTTGTAGAGATCCCACCATTGGTGCGATTATTGATGAAGATGAATCCAATACGGGTATTCGTAGGGAAGCGAATTACTTTAGCATGATTGCATTATCAATTCGTTTTACGACGATTGCTATTTTCCTCTCAATAGGTATCGTATTTAATAGCGTGGGATGGGCAATTTTTGATCCAAAAGGCGCCACTGCGGAAACAATTTTTGGATTGAGATTGTTAATGTTTATATTTCCTACTATTTTTCTTATCATAGGGATGATTTCTATAAGTCAATTTCCTATAACGCAAGAACGATATGAGCAAATAAAACAAAGCATAGAAAAACTGCACGTAGAAAAGAAATCAAAATTACAAAAAGCTTAAAATTAAATATATTTTCATTAATAAGCTATTTTTTTAGATTTCTAAGAGAATCGAAGTGAAATACTATTTCAAGGAAAACTTGGGTTATCCTCTTCGATATATTTCAGGTAATTTGTAATAAACAGCTTCAAATCTTTAAAGTTTGGTGAAATTCCCGTCCTAACAAATACTGCTGTTAGCGCATTTCCCATGAGAATTGACTCTGCTGGATTTAAATTGCAGGCTAATCCTAAAACAGTTCCCGCATTGAAGTGATCTCCAGCACCAATGGTATGGCTTGGATTTGAGGTGTATCCTTCAGTCACCCAATAATGTTTATCTTTGGTTGTAATAGTTGCGAAATGTGGAGAATGAATAACTAAATACGATATATCAAGCACTTCATTTATAATCATTCCCGTTTCAGTTAAATCTTCCATTTGCTCAATTTTGGATTTAATCAAGTTTGCTTTTTTTAATGCTGATATCACGCCCTTAGCTTCTTGGTCATTTAAACTTAAAAGCAAGGGCATAGAGGCCTCTACCATTGGAAGGATTTTCAAAAAATAAACCAGATCATCCGTGGTTCTTCGCTTGACGTCTGCCAAATCAAGAAAAAGCATTTTTTCTTTCAAATTACCTATAGATGGCAATACATCGGAAAGTATTTTCATAAATATATCTTCAAAGTGCAAATTGACTGCCCAATAACCGAGACCGATTAATTTACACCTCTCAAAACTTTCAAAGAGGTATTTAATGCCTATCCTTTTTTTAATTAGTTCCCAGTTAATCCCTAAAACGCTCTCTATATTATTTAACATGATTTTCCCATCATCAAACTCAAGGCCCATGGTGATACCGGGATTGGTGAAAGTTTTAACATGGATGGAACTTTTTTCTGCTAATGGGAGAAAGACTTCCTCAATTTGAGGATATCCCCAGGCTGCAGCCAAATACATTTCGATCCCTAATTGATTCATTGCCTTGCAAACGTTTGAAGTAAAACCACCATTCGTCTTTCTTTTTAAAATCGTTTCAATGCCAGCAGAACTACCGGCCACTTCATTTATTAAATTACCGAAAGAAGTCATC
>SDNN01000246.1 GCA_004524425.1 Promethearchaeota archaeon | reverse complement strand
GAGATAGTCACTGATATTGCTAAAGATTTAATCATGCCAATTGATTTTGACTCGGAAAACAATAACCCGACCATAGAAGAAGGTTGCGGTCCAAATTGTAAATGGAAACATGCAATGGAAAAAGAAGATAAAGAAAACTAACTCTTTTTTATATTTAAACATTAAAAATTCATTTCTTCAATTTTTACCTTTAACAAGAGATTTTTATAACATTTGATCTCTCGGCTATATGCAAATTTGATAAAGTTTTTTAGGCTGAAACTTAAGACATTGAACCTAATCTATAGAGGTGTTTATCATATTTTGGGCTATCTACCAAATATTTAAATCCTTAAGTTTCTTTTTTTTTATCATTTAAAATTATGAAAAATAATATTGAGTATAAAAAAGAGGCGAGATATTAATGTTAAGACTTAATGAGAAAATCGCGGTGATTACAGGGGGTTCGAGCGGAATAGGTAAAGCCACTGTAGAGCTTTTTGCAAATGAAGGAGCAAAAGTTGTATTTGGAGATATTTTAGATGAAAGAGGGCAAAAATTAGCTGCAGAGTTAGGAGAAAACATACTTTTTAGACATACTAATGTACGCAAAGAATCTGAAATCAAAGCATTAATTGATAGTGCTGTAGACACATTTGGGCAGCTTGATATATTGTTTAATAATGCGGGATTCGGAGGTGTAAGCGGGAGGATTGAGGAAACGGATACTGATGCGTTTGATGTCACTATAGAAACAAATTTCCGTAGTGTGGTTCTTGGAATGAAACATGCCGCTCCAATCATGAAGAATCAAGGTTCAGGTGTCATAATTAATACAGCAAGCGTTGCTGGTATTGGAACTGGATGGGGTCCTCATATCTATAGTGCATTAAAAGCAGCGATCATTCATTTAACTCACACAGTTGCGATGGAATTAGGTGAATCTAATATACGAGTTAATTGTGTATGTCCGGGGGGGATTGCTACATGCATTTTTGGAAGAGGTTTTGGACTGGATCAAGATAAAGCAGAAAGATTAGCCATGCTTTTGAAAATACCATTCAAGGAACTACAACCAATAAAACGCGCGGGAGTACCAGAGGATATTGCTAAAGCTGTGTTGTGGTTAGCAAGTGATGAAGCAAGTTTCGTGAATGGACATGCCCTAGTAGTCGATGGAGGCACAATTCTTGGTCGTGGATTTGATGAAACTTTAGAGAAGTTTCAGGAATTGGCAGATTTATTGAAATTAGGAGATATAGAAGAACTTCAAAGAAAAGTAAATAAACAGATCGCTAGTATGAAATAAATTTTATTTAAAATTGTTTTTTTAATTTGTTTTGTTAAAAAATGTTTTAAATTGAATTGAAAAAAATAAATAATTTAATATGGGTCAATCTTATAAAAGGAATAGGGCTGAAACTCTTCTTGACTTATTTCTGCGACGACTTCCCCCGGGAGTAATTGGGTGTTTGTTTTCATGTATAAACCAGCTAATATATTAACTACCTCCACTTCACTCCAAGGATCAAATTTAGAATGATTTAAGGTTAATTGAGCCGTACCCATCTGCATATCAATAGTATGCATGGTTGTCTTTGCTCTAATTAACCTTGGATTATAATCAAACATTTTATAATTAGGTGCTCTGAAAAATTTGTAATTATATGCTATACTTCCGGGATTTTTTGGATCTAATCCTAATTCCATAGCAATTTTTAGTGCATTCTTATCATTTAATTTGTTGTTTCCTTCTACATTAGCTTGAAAAAATTTTTTACCATTTCGCTCGACCCATCCTTCAGTTGATTTTCCTTCGTGCTGGAAGTGCAATGTAGCCATCTTTTTGGGATAACCAGTAATTTCACGACCACGAGCCATTGCCATATCATTGTCAACAGGCATCGACAAGCAGTACATTCCAATTTCTCCATCATATTCCGCATATAAGAACAGTGCTGCTTCTTTATATGGCATGCCAAAATTGGTTTCAGGGTAATTAGCAATAAAGGCTTGGGCAACAGGGTGTATTGTCGGTTTTAAGGGGGGAGGAAGTAGGTTTTGAATAATCTCCGGTTTCGTCTCCCAAAATACTATTAATAATTCAGCATTAAAAAGATCAAAGGAGTTAATCTCGAATTTTTTTAACTCTTGTGGTGTTTTAACAAATCCCATTGATTTCACCGTTTGTATTCAGTGTTATTGGTGAAGTTAGTTATGTATTTAAACTATACGATCTTTATAATGAATTCGCTTGTATCCACGGGCTTTAATTTTTTTGGTTAATAATCTCTTGAACAGTGATTTCAGGATGGTGATATCTTCCTTTATGTTGAGTTTTATCACTATATTGGATGGATTCTTCGGGGCAGAAATTAATACATGCTAAACACATTTGACAATTATGATTCCATTGGGGCTTGCCATTTTCGAGAGATATGTTATTAACAGGACATACTTGCTCGCAGATACCACAAGATGTACAAGTATCATCTGCATGGAAAAAATTATCCATTTTAGATACTCCATTACGGAAGCTGTTATTTGTTTTTTCTACTGATTTGATTCGTTTCGTGGGAAGGGGAGGAGGATGATCTTTACTCTCTTTTATATATTCAGCAATAATTTTCTCTTGCGATTTTACTTCTGTTATTTTCTGTTTGATTTCTTCCTCTGTGTTGAGGTCATCTACGGGAATATCATTGTTAGGCATTTGAAGAAACCACCCCGAGTTCAGTTTCTTCCCTTTTTCAGAGAGGAGTTGGTCAATTTGTAAAAAAGCTACTCCATCCATAGTTCCGTGTCTATCCACTACAGCAAAGAGATATTGAGTCTTATTGAGATTAATTTTTTTGATAAATTCATATACGATTTGTGGTAGCCCCCAATAATACATAGGAAATACAAATCCTACGTTTTCACTTGAGGGCGTTATATCATCCTCTTGCCAATGGTTTGCCATAAATAAGAGTTCAGTATCCTCGAGTTCTGCGGTAATTCCTTTCGCAATACTTAACGAATTACCGGTTCCAGTAAAATAATATATCGTTGTAGTCATAAATATACACAATTCGGTTGTTTGAATTTTAAATTAATATTAAAAAAACATGTATTTTATAATAGAATTACGCATTCAACTTTATAAATATATTAAAAGAGGGTTACAAATATTTTTTCATATTATTACTAAATCGATTCTTTATATTTTTTGCTTAATTTTAAATAAAAGCTGTTTAAGCTAGTAAGAAAGAGAATAATAAAATCCTAAATTTAAATTATGTTTCTGGTTCCTCTAGTTCCTCTTTATCGAATTTGAATTTGGGCATATCTGTACGTAAGTGACATTCAGGCCCGCAATATCTGCCATCAAAATCCTCTATTTGAAAATCTATCGGAACAACAAAATCGTGGATGCTGTCAATTAATATATTCGTTTTCACGGAAAGAACATTTGGATCCCGGCGAAAACATAAATCTACCAAACGTTCAATTGTTTGTAAGTCTGCCGCAGCAACAAAACAGAGTACATTATAATCCCCAGAGATTTTGAATGCGTGGTTGATAAATGGACAATCTTCTATCTTTTCTACAATATCATCCACATCTTTCGTGGAAATGAATACAATAGCAGTTTTTATATCCACTTTTTTAATATTAAATCCAACTTGTTTAGTTAAAAGATGTTTTCGTTCTAATTTGATAATACGAGCGCCCACCGCGGGTTGGCTCTTTTCTATTTCCTTAGCAATATCACTATGAGTAATATCAGGATTTGCTTCTATCATCTCGATGATCTTCTTATCATCATCATCAATTCCGAGTATTT
>SDNN01000245.1 GCA_004524425.1 Promethearchaeota archaeon | reverse complement strand
TTATATTTACACTCATTTTAATCAGTTCTGAAATTTTGTTATAGTTAATATATAATTAATTAAGATACTATTTAAACTTAAAAATACGAGTAAAAATATAGTTAGAGGGGTCTATCTAAACTTAGAATATTAAAAGCTTTTAATTTGAAATTAAAAATAATAAATAATAAAAAAAAAGTAATTTTATTGAGATCGATGGTGTTCAGTAAGTCTTGTCTGCCAAATGGGGTCCTTGTGTTGCCTTCGTCTAATCAAATATTTTCTCATTTCCTCGGCAGGTAGTATCCAGATAGATCCCATGAAGATTGCCACCCAGTAATACCATTGGTCCATTGGAACAGTGTGGAATGCTATACCCAGAGGAGTAAACAATATGAGTAAATGTATCGCAAATGATATCCCTGTCGCCCAAAAGAGATGTTTATTAGGGAACTCCCACAATGGTTTAAATTCTGAGGTGCATGAATATACAAAGAATAACTCAAAGAAGACCACATTCGTGAATACGATAGTTTGAACAACAGCAATTTGATATTCTTTAGCACTTAGTTGTTGGCCCCAAATGACCGTTCCTTCAACCAATCTTGGATCAATACTGCTCCACGCTGGAATTAAGATTGACCAACAAATTACGTATAATGCCACATCTGTTATAGCAGCGAAAATGGCAGCGAATATTATGGCATTTCGAATATCATGAATCATGTTAAAACCCTTACGTGGCTTAAGCTTCATGACATCAGGATCTGTAGGTGTTAAACCAAGAACCATTGCCGGAATACCATCTGTGGCAATATTTAACCATAAAATTTGAATTGGTTCTAAGGGTTGAGCTAAATAAATATTGACAAACATCCTCATTAATATCCAAGCAGTTAGAATCATTATGATTTCGTCAAAATTTGCACTTAGCATGTAGCGAAAAAAACTTTTGGTAGTTTGAAATATTCCTCTCCCTTCTTCTATTGCATTCACGATCGTCGCATAATTATCATCGATGAGGATCATGTCTGCTGCTTCTTGGGTCACCTCAGTTCCTTTCAATCCCATGGCAACTCCTACATTTGCACTTTTTACCGCTGGTGCATCATTCACACCGTCACCTGTCATGGATACTATGTTCTGTTCAGCTTTTAGAGCTTTAAGTATTCGTAATTTGTGTTCGGAAGTAACTCTGGCAAATATATCTGTATTTTTTACTCTTTCTATTAATTCTTGATCGGGCATTTCTTCTAATTCTGCTCCAGTTATTGCCTCTTCTTTGTCAGTTAAACCTATTTGTTTTGCTATCGCTATTGCGGTAATCTTGTGATCACCGGTAATCATGATTGTCCTTATACCGGCTATTCTAGCTTCCTCGATTGAATCTTTTACCTCATCTCGAGCAGGATCGATGATTCCCACCAATCCGAGATAAATGAAGTCTTTTTCGATTTCTTCTTCTGTATAGTCCTCTTTTAAAGGTTTATATGCTATCCCTAAAACTCTCAGTGCATCCTTTGCAAAGGCTTCATTCTGGTCAATTATTATGTTTTCTACATCCTTTATGGGTACAAAATGTCCATTATACAATGCTTTAGATGCTTTCTCTAGTAAAACGTCGGGTGCCCCTTTGACAAGAGAATAAAATTCACCGTTAATTTTAACCACGACGGACATCATTTTTCTGTCAGAATTAAAAGGAATTTCGTCAATCTTTTCAGCTTTAGTTGAAAGATTCATTTTCATAGCTAAAACTTTTAATGAAATCTCAGTAGGATCTCCGACTACGTCTGTATCGCCCTCCTCATTTTTAACATTCACGCTAGAATTGTTGCAAAACATGCATGTATTCAGAAACATATCTAAATGAGAATTAGAACTTACCGATTCATTTTCACCATGATTTATTGTTCCATTTATGTTATATCCAACGCCATCAACAGTTGAAACCTTGTTATCTAAAAAAATGCGAACAACAGTCATCTCGTTTTTAGTTAAGGTACCGGTCTTATCAGAACAAATTACATTGACTCTTCCTAGGGTCTCAACAGCCGTCAGGGTCTTAACTAACGCATTTTTATCTGCCATTTTTCTCATTCCGATACTCATCACAACCGTAATGACCACTACTAGCCCTTCTGGAACAGCTGAAACGGCTAAACTAATGGCGACTGTTAACGCGTTAATGATTTGCTCAATTTCCGCTTCTCCTAGCGTAAAACCGCTAAATATGAGTATGGTTATTAATTCAATGGCAAATACTAGAAAACAAACGAAAATTATGATTTTCCCTAAAGTTCGCCCGAAGCGATCCACTTCAACTTGAAAGGGGCTTGGTTCGGGCTCTTCTTCTTGAATTTTTTCAGCTATTTTCCCAATCTCAGTATCCATGCCAGTCGATACTGCTATGGCTTCTCCATTACCTCTTGTTATCGTGGTATTGCTAAAAATGGAATTTTTTCGATCCGCAATCATCGTTTTTTCATCAACCAACTCTAAAGTTTTATGGACTGGTTTTGATTCTCCCGTCAAGATTGCCTCGTCAGCATATAGTGAATAAGCTTTTGTAAGCCGTGCATCTGCGGGTATCTTCTCACCTTCATCTAATTGAATGATATCTCCTGGAACGACTTCTTTTACATCAATTTCTTTGATGATTCCGTTTCTTTTAACCTTAGCATAGTGAGGTGCTAATTTTTTCAAGCTCTCTAAAGCTTTTTCAGCTTTATACTCTTGATAAAAACCTAAAATTGCATTCACGATTAAAATGATGAATATGACCAAGGCATCTAGAAATTCGGAAGGTTGTTCTCCCCTGGAAAGCTCATAAAATCCTACAATTATCGAAATGGCGATTGCAAAAAATAGAAGATACACCAAAAAATCTTTAAATTGTCCTATAAATATGCTTAAGGCTGAGACTTTTTTCTTCTGAATTAATTCATTCTTACCATATTTCTCGAGGCGTATATTAGCTTCTTGTTCTGCCAAACCATTTTCTAATGAAGTATTCAATAATTCAGCGACCTTTGCAGGTTCCAAAGAATGCGCGTTTAACTCTCTCAATTGCATTTTCAATCAAAATCCCTTGAAAAATTTTAAAAAATCGGATATAATAAATGAGAAAAAAAAAGATGATTTAAAAAATAATCGTAATTTCACATGCGAGGCATTCTATTTTACTTTTCCTCCTATTAGCAATTAATATAGTTTAGAAATAATAAAAAAAATAGCGTATTTGTAGCTTTGAATAGAAAAAACTCAAAAATCGAAGAAATTGGAATAATTAAAAATTACTTATCATGATAATTTTCAATACAAATAAAAAAGAAAGATAAAAATTTATTTAATACTATTATACTAATCCTTTACGCTTTTTCCTTCGAAGGATGTATTTTCTAATTTCATCAAACATGGGAACTGTAACTCCGCCTAGGAACACGGTAAGCCAATGATACCATTGTGTCAAAGGCACTAAACCGAAGGCCATGTTTAGTGGAGTATAAAGTAACAAGAATTGCAACAATAGAGAGATACCCACGGCCCAAAAAAGATGGCGATTTGGAAAATGCCAGAAGGGTTTTATGTTTGAGGTACACGTGAAAACAAACATCAATTCACACAAAACTAGATTAGTAAAGATTATGGTTTGCGATAAGTGAATTGCATAAAAATAAGCTGCAGATCCTTCTACAGTATAACCAGCAAGCATGGGATCAATGGTGCTCCAATACGGAATTAAATAGAGCCAGAGCAATAGATAAATTGTCACATCTGTAATGGCAGTATAAATCCCAAGTAATAATACAGGACCCTTGATTTCTG
>SDNN01000005.1 GCA_004524425.1 Promethearchaeota archaeon | reverse complement strand
TTTGGTTCCTGAAAAGATTTTAAATTTTCATGAGAACTTTTCTTTGATTAATGGTGGTTTTTCACAATATGAAAAAATCAAACAATATTTAGATCAAGAATTAGAGGATGTTCCCGAAGATTTAATCAAGAAAATGCTCAATCAGTTAATGGAATTACAATTAATCTATGGCTCAATTAAGATTGAAAGTCACGATTTCTACTTATTTAAAAAAATATCACTTACAGAAGAAGATAAAGCATTCATTGCTTCTGCAATCAATAAAAAACCAATGGTCAAGGAAGATTATATCCAAGGTCTTGGGTGGGATGAAGAAAAAATATTGTTAACCATGAAAAGACTGCAGGAAAAAGGAATTCTGCGAATAGAAAAAAATTTTATTATCATTCCGGGCATCATGCAGTTAGAATGAAATAAATTAATTACGAGTTCTTTTAAACAATTAATTCTCGTTTTTTAATTAATGATAAATTATTTAAGCATAATTTCTTTTCACGTATTCCATGACGCTTTTAATTTCATCCTCATAGCTGTCTCGTTTACCAAAAATATAAAATCTCACGTCTGGACCAGTACCTGACGGTCGGAAATATAAAGTGGAATCCTCGCTCTTTAACTGATAAATATCAACCATGTTGTTATTGTCGGATAAGGCTTGTACTTTATATTCTTTATTTTTTATTTTGACCGTTTTATCATGATTCTTTTCGAAATTTTTCATTATTTTTATTTTTTCTTCATCATTGGCGGGGGTTGTACGATTAATTCCAACAATAGACCAATCTATCGATTTGGATATGATATAACCTCTGCATAATAGTTCAGTAATTAATACTAATGCAGGCACGGGATATTTATCTGCTATTAATGGAAGCGGCGATTTAAAAGAAAAATTTCCTGTATCTTGGTCTTTTGATACATTTAAAAGATTTATCGTGTGACCTCCTGATTCTTCCCACATTACTGTGATAAACTGACTATGTTTCAGATCATCTTCATCCATTAATTCGATAATTCTCTGCCTTAAAGGAGTAGGCTCATCGATCTTTATAAGCTCCTTATTTTTACCTTCCATGTAAAGAATTGCTGAATCAATTTTAGACTCCTCCACTTCAATACCCATGAGAAAGTAAAGAATAATCCCTAAGTGTTTATAACCTACCCCAGTTAGAACATTCATGAAGCTTGAGTCGTCTCCACGTAAATCACTAGGAATAGTGCGAATATTGATAATATCTTTATTAAATTCATGAGCTAAAATATTGTGCATTGCAGAAAATATTTCATTAGGAATGTAGAAGTAATATTTTCCATTTTGTTTGACGTATAAGGCAATTCTATCCCTATCAGCATCAAGTAAAATGGCAATAGTTGAATTTACTTGATTCATGACTTCCTGTAGTTTTTGTTCTCGAATCTCCTTTATCGGATTTGGAGGGTTAATTTCCTCTTCTATGAGGGTGATTCTAGCACCCAATTGGTTAAATAAATTAACAATGCCTCGAGCCTTGCCTAAATAAGGCCATATTACGATGCTTTTTCCTTTGATGCTGCTTAATTCCATGATCTCAGAAAGCAGTTGAATGATATAATCATTATTTTTTTGTTCCGCATCGATTAGGATGGGATCAACGGGTTTAAAGGAGATCTCTCTTATTTGAATTGCTATTTTTGATATTTCCTTGAAGAGTGATCCTGACATTGGCATGGGAAAATCTATATAAAATTTTATCCCATTCCATGAAAGTTCATTATGACTTGCGGTTAATATTAAAACTAAATCTATATCTAAGGTGTTTGAATCCTCATATAGCTCAACGGAGGCGGCACCATAGGGGGAGGAAATTCGAGACTCTCCCGGGATATCCGTTTGATAATAGACCTGATAACCATCATGTGCGAATATCTTCGAACAATACTTCAATAAAATCTTTCTGCTTGGTCGATCATCGGTAAAGATTAAGACTTTTAAATTCCGATCATCTTTTAATTCTTTAAATTTTAAGCTTATTGCTTTGAATACTCTTAAAAAAAGAAATAACCTTCGACTTTTAAGTAGATAATTATTTTCATCTAAAATATCATAAATTTGAATTCTTAATCCTGATGTAGGGGCAACTATAGGATCAATGATTCTTTTTTCTTCCTCTGTTAATTCTGGTAATTTTAAAATTTCTATTCCATTTTCTGCTTTTTCTAAGGTTATTTTTTCTATTTCATATTTAATCAAATTTTGCACCTAAATGCGAATTTCACATTTATTAAATAGATATTAGAAATAAGTTATTGAAGAATTAAAATTTTTATATTTTACACGAATCAGCTATTTTTTAGGATAGATTTGAGAGATGGCTTCTTTCAGAATAGCAAAAATTTTTTCTCGATAATTTGGATTTATTGCAATCATGCCATGGACCTTGATGGGTTTATTTCTTTCAAATTCAGAAAGTATTTTCTGACAAAATTCAGGGGTCAATCTATTAGGCAGATCTTGCTTATTAGCGATTCCTATGACAAGAGTATCTTTATAATATTTATCTAAAATATCATGTATTATTTCTTTAGAACTATTAAGATTTTCAAACGTAGAGTCCAATACTAAGAGGGCAATTTGAGTACCTTCTAATAAACTCCTCCATAAGGAACGGAACTGAGATTGACCTGCAAAATCCCAAAAAATAATTGGTAATGTGGATAATTCGTCATCCTCAAAATTGGCGATATCTGCAGTAATGGTGGGCATGTATTCCAAGTCAATGTCTTTCCCGCATATGAGCTTTAACAAAGTTGTTTTCCCAACACCTCCTAGCCCTATGATGGACACTTTTATGGCTCCTAAAATAATATTATCAATTGTTTTTCCAAATTCATTAAAAATGGTTCTATCTCCTGACCACTTGCCGCTTTCTAAAATTTCTCCATATTCTTCAAGAAATCTCGTTCTAATAGTGGTTATTTTTGAATTAACTTGAGAATCATCCTCCTCCAAATCACTACAAACAACGATTATTAGAAAGCCTACAATTGTATAATAATACTTAAAATCTTCTGTTACCGTAGATTTTATCTCAGACTGGCTAATTTCTTTTATAAATCCTGAAAACGCACTTAAAAAACCAGCTAAAAGATCACGGTCAACGTCTGAATCACCATAATTTTGGAAAAACAGACTCTTGCCATCCTTCGTAAGAATATTGACGTATTGTATTATTTTTTTACCACTTGAGAACTTATTTATTTATGTAGTATATTATTTATTAAATAAGCTTGATAAATAAAAAATTATTTTTTTCCCAAATTTATAAATTAACTTTAACCTAAGGTATATTTCATGACAAATGAAGATAAATTAGAGCAGGAAGAGACAATTCAACTTTTTCAAAAACTAAATGATAGAATGAATGAGTTTTCATCAATTTTCCAAAAGTTTGGATTGGACTTAATAACTAAATTAGGGCAGACCAATACACAAATTAAAATGCTTACCGATAAAATAGATAAACTCGATAAAACCACGTTAGATATAAAAGCCTTATTACCAAAATTAAACACGATTGTTGACAATCAAAATATTTTAGAATCGGAAATTGATCTAATTAAATCTTTAATCCAACGTTCTTCTTTATCTCCAACAGAAAATGAAGTAGTCTCAGAACCTATAGATCGAGATAAATCAATTACGAAAAATAAAAAAATTATTACGGCTCAGTTTGAGGATTTGTTGAAGAATATTGAAGCTGCTAAGGATATGGCACTGATAAAAAATGACCTCCAAAAAATCAAAGAACAAATATTTGAGCTCATAGGGGGTCATAAGGTTCTTTATGAAATATCAAAGGCCATGAATAAATTGGATGATGCGAAATCGTTAACAGATGAAGTGAAAGACTTTCTCAAGGAAAAAATAGGATTTTGGATGAATAAACTCTAGCTACCTTTAACTAATTCTTTGAAAGAAAAATAAATGAAAATCGAATAGAAAATTTTGATTAAATTAGGAATTCAAGTTTTGGTCCTGAAATGAAATACTGATTCAGCGATTTTATGAAATATTTCATCCACGTTCTCACCAGTGAGGGCCGAGGTTTCGAAATAAGTGGCATTAAGTTCCTCGCTTAAATGATTGGCCATCGGCAGTATTATTTTTCGGTCATCTTTTAAATCTATTTTATTTCCAATCAATAATCTCGGAATAGCACTTAGGCCATATTTAACGGCTGTTGAATACCAATTTTTAACATTTGAGAAGGTAGAGCTTCTTGTAACATCATATACAAGCATCATTCCATCTGCGCCGTTGAAGTATGGTTTATGTAGCATGTAGAACTGGGGTTGACCAGCAACGTCCCAGAGCATCAGAGAGACTTCCGCATTGTTATTTAACTTCACTACTTCCTTAACTATATTGACTCCAACGGTAGGAATATATTGCGTCTTGAATTTCTTTGACGCAAACTTGTTGAGTAAAGAAGTTTTACCGACAGCAGGATCACCAATCACAATCACTTTAAAAATAGATTCAGTTTTCGGTTGGAACACGACATCTTCTTCTTTTGACATGATGAGTTACACGATAATTATTCAAATATTATTGATTCTATAATGAATTAATTACTTAAAACATTTTACATAACTTTAGCTTTAATTTTTTATAGCATATTGGTTGAATTTAAATTTAAATGATCAGCATTGAAAATTGTTTCTTTCCAAAATTTTAGACTTGAACTAATTAAAATATGATTTCTATGAAATAGATTAAGATCATGATAAGGATTAAATACATGAAACGACATAATTAAATTATCAGTTTTAAAACAAGAGTAGTTTCAATTCAATTTTTTTGTTTAAAACTGCACTTGGTGAGTTTCATTACCATTTTAGAAGATCATTTCAAGGATGAGACCTTAGCTAATTTGTTAGAGTTAATTTTCTCGAATTCTCTAATTGGTATTGAATTATATGATTCTAATGAAAATCTGATAGAGTTAAATCAGAAATGTTTCGAAATTTTTGGAGTTTCCCATTTACAGGCAGCTAAAGCTTTTAATCCATTTAAAGATCCGAATGTACCAGTAGAGCTTCGTGAAAATTTAAAAATCGGCGAATCTGTTAGGTTTCAAACCACATTCTCTTTTGATGTAGTGAATAAATCAAAATCAAGTAAAAAAAAAGAGAAAAGTATTATTCATATTGAAGTCGTAATAATTCCTCTTTTTATTGAAAAAAAAAAAGTACCAAGTCATTATTTAGTCGAAATTCAGGACATCTCTCAGAAAAAAATGTTGGAAGTTGAATTATCGCTTCTAGATTCAGAGCTAAAATATAAAATTGAAAATAAAGCAGAAAAATTAAGTGAAACTGAAGAAAAATACAAGGAATTAGTGGAAAATGCGAATTGCGTTATTTTAAGAATGGATAAAGACGAGAATATTCTTTATATCAATGAATACGGAGAGCATTTTTTTGGGTATACTAGCAGGGAACTGATTGGAAAGCACGTCATTGGAACATTGGTACCTAAAATTGAGACCTCAGGGCGCGATTTACAAAAAATGGTAAAACACGTTTTTGCTAATACAAAAAATCATGAAAAAATGATAAATGAAAATATTACCAAAGATGGGCGCAGAGTATGGGTTTCATGGGTAAATACAGAGATTAAAGATGATAAAGGACAAATTATTGGAGTGCTTTCTCTTGGAACTGATATCACGGAACAAAAAAAAGCTGAGGAAGAATTAAAAAAGATTGAATGGCTCCTCAAATCTAAATTTTCCTTAGATGACAATTCTTTACAATTTTATGGCGATCTGACTAATCTAAATAAAAATGGTCTGATATTGAATTCCGTGGGAAAGGATGTCTTGCAAAGCATTGCAAAAGATTACCTTGATTTGCTTGATACTTCGGCTGCGATCTATGAAGAGAATGGAGATTATGCGCTTGGGACGTTTACCTCTAAGTGGTGTCGCATCCTTGATGAAGCGTCTCGAAAATTATGTGAAACTGATGATAATTTAGAAGCTATCATGAGTGGTAAATGGCTTTGTCATGAGTCTTGTTGGACCGATGCTTCAAAAAGATCAATTGAAGAAGGACGTGAAGTAGACATCGAATGTAATGGAGGATTGCACATCCTTGCTGTTCCAATCTGGGCAGAAGGTAAAATTGTCGGTAGCATTAATTTTGGGTATGGTGATCCTCCAACTGACCCCAAGAAATTAAAGGAGATTTCAAGAAAATATGAGGTAGATTTAAATACTCTCGAAAAACTTGCGAAGAACTACGAAACTCGTCCTCAATACATCATTGATATAGCTAAGAAAAGACTGGTTAATGCTTCTAAAATGATCGGATACATGATTGAACGTAAAATGGCAGAAGATCGTTACAAAAAAGCTGAGGAATTATATCATAAAGCCTATAATCGTGCAAATTTCTATAAAGATCTCTTTGTTCATGATATTAATAACATCATGGCTGTGATAAACTCTTCAGCGGAAATAATTTTACATGACTATGAAAAATCTCAGATTTCAGAAAATACGCCAAAATTACTGGAAATGATTAAACAACAGATAATGAAAGCCACAAAACTCGTTAGAAATGTGAATATTCTTTCCGAACTAGAAGAAGGTATCAAAAATATTAAACCTATAGAAATAATCAGTCTATTAAAGAATTCAATTGAGTCAATTAAAATCTTTCATGAAAGGAGAGATATGGAGATATATTTCGAACCTAAAGAGGAAAAGATCACGGTTAGTGCCAATTATCTCCTTCAGGATGTCTTTGATAATTTATTAAATAATGCGGTAAAGTATAACGACAAGGCAGTTGTTACTATAGATATTGAAATTTATAACAAGCGTGAGAACGGCAAGAACTTCATAATAATTGAATTCATTGATAATGGAATGGGTATTAAGGATGAGAGAAAAGAAATCATATTTAAAAAAGGTTATAGAGAGTATAAGGGTCAGAGAGGAATGGGTCTCGGATTATCGTTAGTAAAAGAAGTGATTGAAAGTTATGAAGGAGAAGTATGGGTCGAAAATAGGATTAAAGGAGACTATTCAAAAGGTAGTAAATTCATACTAAAAATCCCACATGATGAAAAAAAATAGGATGAGCATTCCTGAGCTCCGTTTGAAAGCCCAGTTAAACTTATCATTATCAATTTTGTCTTATGGTGTATTAGTAAGTTGATATAAGGAAGAGTTTTTATAAAAGATAAAAGCAATTTCTTTTATTATTGTTAATATTGAAATTTTATATATTATCGATAATCATTTTTAGTGAATAACTAATAGAATAATTTGATGAGGAAATAACATGAAAAATGAATCAAATGGTATGAACCAAAATTCATTAAAGGAAAATGATGATACTAAATTAGGGAAATTGTTGTCGTATGTTTCATTATGGTTTTCAGATAATTTGGTCTTATCATTTTTCGGAGTTGTCGTCTTTTATTTCTATGAAGTCGAAGTAGGATTGGATGTGATTTTAGTAGCAATAGCTTATATCATTTTCGCCATTTGGAACATGATAAATGATCCGTTGTTGGGATATTTAACTGAGTTACCGAAATCAGAAAAGAGAGTAATGAAATACGGTTTTAGAACACCGTGGATATTTGGCAGTGCTATTTTAATGCTGATCGTATTTTTCCTAGTATTTACTCCTCCAAATGGGTCAAGTGGAACCAATCAATTACTAATTTTTGTTTACATGGTTGTGATGGTGTGCCTGCTTGATGCGTGCTATACGATTTACAATTCTCACATGGCAGGGGGCGCCATAGGCATGTTTCGAACCGAAGAAAAAAGAAGGAAAGCTGGAGCTTATGCTATAATATTTTCCACGCTTGGATTAGTAACTGTCAATGCAATTATCTTGCCAAATGTTATTGTATATGGAGATCGACAATCATTCATGTTAGCTGCAGGATTGACTTCGATCGCCATGATAATTAACATAATCGTGTTTAGTTATGGTATACGGGAACCTAAAAAAGTCAAGGAATATTATTTAAAAGGTCGGGAAAAGGAAAGCGGAGAAAAGATTGCTTTCTTACAAGTAATTAAAACTTCGATGCGCAGTAAAAATTTTGTGATATATATTGTAGCTTACCTATTATGGGCAACCGCTTATAATCTTTTTTACGCCTCACAGGTATATTTCTACAAGGACGTCTTGAAAGTTGATTTTAGCTATTTCGCGCTCGGTATATTGGCTCTGCTAGTCGGTTTTCTTCTTGGAATTCCCATATGGTTGAAATTATCAAAAAAATTTGGGACTTCCAACATTTATGGGCTAGGTTATGTATTACTGGGCATTTTGTTCTTCTCATTTTTATGGATAAGCACGATAGAAGAAACCATTATTTACATGTTTATAGGAGGAATTCTTTATTCTGCTTCTGCTAGCATTCTCATTCCGGTTCAAGCAGATACTTATGATGAAGTGACAGCTAATTTAGGAGTACATCAAGAAGCTACTCTTCAAGGAATCACTAATTTTTTTATTAGATTGGCATATCTATTTGTTGGTATAATCATTGCTGTCGTTCATGTTCTTACGGATTATAATCCAAATCCCCTTGCCCAACAAACAGCCTTGGCCACATTAGGTGTACGGATTCATTCTGGAGTAATTCCTGGTATTATTATTATTTTAGCGGGACTTAGCTTTCTTCTGATCTATGATCTAAAAGGAGAGAAAAAAATCAAAATGCAGCAACAGTTAAATAAAATAATGGAAAAATGAGAATATAGATCTAATTATTAATTATAAATTTCCTAAATTTTTTATTTTTCATTAACCCCAAGCATTAAAATTAATTTAACTACTATTTGGTTCATTTAAATCGTAAACATAATATCTAATGATAAGATCAAAGAGTTAAAAATATAAATATCGATGCTAAGGTCCAAAATATTATTAAAATTGAGACAGGTTTATTCAATGACACATATATCATTAAACGGGATCGAATTGTATTGAATTTAATAACTTTCTCAGCTATTTTGCGTTTTAAGGAGAATTTACCGCCCCAAAGAAAATTTCTTGATGATTTCAAATTTTGAAAATTTATAGGGCTCTCTTGCTATGAAATAGATATAATTTAACTTAAATCTTAGATTTATCCACGAATTTTGAAGTTCAGTAATGATTATTGATAAATTTTGTTTCCCTTTAACCTGTCCGAGGCTCAAGTGTGGTGTAAATCCTGCTTTAAACCTGTTAACATCATCACAATCGGGGACAATGGTTAGCAATTTTGCTTGAAGATCTCTTACTAAATCAATAGGCTCGGGATGCAACCACATGGTAAAATTTTGTCGACCGTGGTCAAAGTATTTTAATTTCGAAAATGTGATCTCGAAAGAATTGATTTGTGCGCAAGTATCTCTGAAAGTTCTTTGCAAGGATTCAAATTGACTTTTAGGGCGAAATGGATAAATCAGATTTATGTGAGGCATCCATCTATGGATATGACGATCATGGGCTTGCCTTATCTGTTGGATCGGTTCCCATTTATTTTCTGGCGGAATGATCACGCACGCTGTAGTGTGTACTTTCGTCAAAAAAATCAATTCATGAAGAGTTTTTAATAGAATAAATTAAGAAAAAAAGAAAGAATTAATAAAATTTTGAGTGGAGACCTCAGGATGATGCTTTTCTAAAGCCCCGATAAAAGACGTACATTCCGATCATTGCAATTACGTGAAAGATGTCATTGTGAGGCGTGAACAGGTATTCATTGTTAGGACCGAAATAGGTTTGATATCCAATGATGCCCCCAATTGCTTGAACAACACCAGCAATAATTATAATGGTCAATCCGTTGATTAAATAAGGAGCCAATGCCTTTCCGTCAGATTTTGCCTTAAATGCATAAATGTAGATGATGATGCTACAAACAATTAACAAGAGCACCCAAAGAATGAAGGGCCAGTTCAAGATTATTATCAAGATGAGATAAATAATAAAGAGCACGATGGGAATGATTAAGAGCTTGGCATAATCACTTTCTTTTTGATAGATGATGACTCCAGCGACGAGAAAAATGAAGGTTATTCCTCCGAAAATCATAGTAGGAGGCCATACCAGGGCTTCAATTGTTTTAGAATCGGTACCGTGTGCTAAAGCTCCGAAAAAAGCAAAGATCATTATGCTAAAGTAGGTTCCAATCCACATTAAATCATGGGTTTGCCTCTGATCCTCATTTTTTATCCAAAAATACAATAATAAAGCTCCAAAGACTAAGCCTTCGATTGCTAACATCAAATCAGTTATGACGGTCACGGGCTCAATTGGTTTTAAATCGCTTGCCACTTGTTTTCACCAAACTTGATTCTTTTTTTTTAAACTAATTTTAATAACTCTTAGTTTTTGTTTTTTAAATACTTTTTTTAATGAATTAAGCTGTTTAATTTGTTTCAGTAAAATTATAATAATCATCGATTTTTCTTTTTTTTTTATATATAGCAAATTAAATATGATTTTATGGAAATAAATGACGAGTTTTTTGATGATTTTTCAGATATAATTGAAAATATATCCTTCTTAACTTATGAGAAAGACTATGAATTTCTAGAATGGTATTCGATTGAAGGTTTAAACAAAATAAATGAACTTTCAAGACAATTGCAAACTTTTTTTAATTATAAGGCTGCGGTTATTCATTATAGATTTTCAGAACCTCAAAAAAGAGATAATTCAACTAAAAATGAACATATAAAAAATAAAGCTAGAGAGTTATCCTCTCTTTCTTCCCACTATATAGAAAAACTCAGGAGATTCGGATTAGAAAATAAAAACGTAAAAGAAAGAATTCTTATTCTTCTCCAAAGAGTTAAGAATCAATCAAATAAATTTGAATTAAACCTTTTGAAAGAGATTAAAAAAATTGGAAAGGAGATTTGGATAATACTCCATATTATGTCAAAATTGGAAATGAACTTATACCCCAAGTCATTATATTTTGCGGTAAAAATGGCAAATATTTTATGTAGCTCTGAATCTGCTTTTTTTTGGCCATTTTCAAGTTTTTATGAAGAATTAAAATCTAATTATAAGCAATTAGAGAAAGAAATTTCAGAAATACTTCAAAAAAACAAGAGTAGACAGAAAAAAACAAAAGTAGAGAGAAGAAAAGAAAAGGTTGTGATATGATAAAAAAAGAAAATCAAGCAAATAGGAAGATAATAAAAGAAGATCGAATTGCAATTTGTCCGCACATAGGGTGTGATCATCTTGAAAGAATTAAACCTTTAAAATTTGGTTTCCTTGGATTTAGAAAATATCCTACTTGTTCGAAACACAAGATTCCCTTAATCTTTATAGATGAATTTATCGGTGATTTTTTTCAAGCAGTAACTGCATGTTTGTTTGATAAATCATCTCTTCCTCCAGAAGATTTGATAAAGATGATCACTATAAAAGCACCAAATGATCTAAATTCTTTTCTTAATGGATGGATATATGCAAATCCAATAGGTAGGGGTGCCCAAATTATTTCTATCTATATTGATGATTTAACAAAAGGTTATATTAAAATATTGAGTAGGAAACAAAGAAAAAGACTAAATAATAATCAGGTTTCAGGCAATCGTTATTATATGTTGCGTCTAGGGCTTAAAAAGATTGCTGAGAAATATACAATATTTCTTCAAAAGCTTCGTGAATATTCAGAGGTTCTTAATGATATGAGAAATTTAAAACCTCAATCAGATAAAGTGAGAGATCTTCTTAAGATTTGGTTAAAAGAAGATATGAAAGAAATCAATGAAATTATTGATAAAGGTGATAATGAATTATTACTAGAAGCTGAAACTCTTTCGGTTTTTAAAAAGAATTATGATAAAATTCTTCATGCGGGAACTTGTGCTGTTTTATTAGGTAAATCCCCTACCATAATTCTAAAAGGTATTTCTTCATTTGAACTTTTCAGAGTCTATAATGAATTTTTAAATGCAGGTTTATGCAAAGAACTAACAAGAGAAGATATAAGTTTATATTTAAGAAAATCTGAGGAGTCATCGAAATTTTATAATAAAAATGATATGTTCTCTCAAATTGATGATAAGGAAAAAAATATAGATATAAAAGAGGATATGATAATTAACAAAAATGATAATTTAAAAATTGATGAAATTAATAAGAATTCATCAGAGAGTGGTATAAGAAAATTTAGACAAAACATAAAAGAACAATTAAAAAAGCTTGTGCGATTAATAGAAGCCACAAATGAGCAAAAAGAAATTTTATGGAGAAAATCTCTCAAGAGATTAGATGAGTTTGTTTCTCGAGTGAAAAGAAATGAATTTTTATTACATAGGAACAAAAAAGCTAAAGTTGTTGCAGCTACTATAATTTATTCTGTTATCGTATCCTATGAGGGACTGAAAAATATTAGTCAAGAAGATTTGGCAGAAATAGCAGAATTAGGACATACTTCTATTGGAGAAACTTATTTGAAATATTTTAAAAGTTACTATCCGAGAGCTAAATTTCCCTTTTATTCTTATAGCTTTAAGAGGATAAATAAAGAAATATCGCTTCTTATATTTAATATTATCAAAGCTAGTACGGAAATAAAAACCACTGAGCTTTTAATAATCTTAAAAAATAATTTTATGAACGAAAGGTTTCCCGAAAAACTTGATGAAAGCGATATTTATGTACTTAAAAGAATGTTAAATCTTTATGAAGATACTTTTAACAAATACTTTTCAGATTTAATAGAAGTGGTAAAGCTATTATATTTTTCTGCAACAAACCATAAATTAATAGAAGCTACGATCGTAATTTATCCGTTGGTTGAATATTTAGAAAAATTGGGTATCAATCTGCTTCAAAAAACATTAACTTTCTATAAATACATAAGGGAAATCTATGACTTCTTGGCTGAAAAGTATAAAGATTTTTTTCCTGAACGTTTAAGTAGGGCTTTTGAAGAAAAAATGACTGAAGAACAGTATCGTAAATACAAAAATGAATATAGACAGGTTGTTGGTTATAAATTGAAGTTGTACTTAATTAAAAATATGTATAACGGTGAATTTATTAATAATGGAAAAATTGAATGTTCCGAATGTAAAAAGGAAGGATTTAGAGTAAATACAGGAATTTCAAGATTGAATGCATTGACATTCCACCATTTATCAGGTAAAAAAAATGAGATTTTTACTACTAGCAGATTATATGATATTTTTACTAAAAAACAAGGGAAAATAAATTTTTTGGAAGAGATTATGAAACAAATGGAGGCTGAAAAGGTTATTTTAATCTGTAGAGCTCATCATATGATGTTTCACGATCTTTATTTTCGCTATTTCAAGTATTTTATTACTTGGGAAAAGTTATTTTCTCTTTCTGCTGAAGAAATTTATATCTTAATTAGGGTTATTGTCAATAACTTTCGATTAACTATGAATTTATCTAAGAGAAGAAAAAGAGTTATTCGTCAAAGAATTAAAAATCGGATTAAAAAAAAATATATCATCGACCGTATATATGAAGGTGTTTGTCAAACTTGTGGAGAATTTAATACTAAACACCATATTCGAGTTTTTGATTTTTGCCATTTAGATCCAGAAATAAAAAACGTTGAAGCCCGTACACTTTTTGATTCATATTCTTGTTCAGAAATAGTTAAAATTTTGAAAAATGATATTGGAGGATTCATATGCACTAACTGTCATAGTGTTCTTGATATGGAATATATAAAGGTTATAGACAAAATATTTGATAATGAAAAAATTTGTGAAGAAACGAGAAAAGATTATCTTCGCGTCAAAAAAAATTTTAGTCTAATTTCCGATGAGATGGTAAAAATGATTGGGAATCCACTAAAAAAAGATGTCGTCATAAGAGGAAGTTATATTAAATATCTAGGAGCAATCTATAAACTCTCCAAAAAAGGATCTGTAGCAACAAACAAAACAATTTCAAATCTATTAAATATAAAATATGCCGGTGTAAAAACTTTTTTTTTGAGAAGAAGAGAGTTTTTAGAGCAATACGTTAATTTTGATTTCGGTAGACCAACTCAATATTCTTTAAACACTAGAGGGATTAAACTCGTTTCATTAATCAACTATTTTAGAAATTATTATTGTTCATTGGAATTTGATGAATGTGAAAATTGTATCTTCAATAAAAGATTTAAGTGTATAGCAACTCAACCTAATCAATGTCCTATTATTGTAAATGGAAATAATCTACCGTTTCAATTCTGATTATTTATCCCATAATTTGGCTAATTTCCAAACATCATCTTCTATTGTATGAAGATTTCTAATTACCTTTCCTTTCTTTTTTTCTTGCATTTCATCAGCGTTAAACATAGCTTTTCCAATTGCTAGAGGTCTACTATGCGTTTCATCAATAATTTGAATGATCTCATCCTTCTTAATAGAAGGATCAATTTTTGTAATGCCTGGTCTCATTACATCTGCCTTGTTTAAAGTTAAATATTTTATTGCTCCCATATCCACAACAACTTTTTTTAAATCAATCTTGCCCTCTAATAATTGAGTTAAAACAGGGATATATCCATCTTTTTTAGATTTCCATAATTTTAGTTCTTTATTAATAGCATAGAATTCGTCATCATTTTCTGCAAGAATATATTCCACATTAGCTTTTTTCGGAATTAAATCATTTAAAATATCTTTGTCATATTGTTTAATTATCTCGTCTTTTAACTGTTTTATTTCAGAATGCTTTATAAAATGACGCTGTCTAATATTCATATTCTATTATCAATTACTAATTATCAAATAAAAATGTATTCATTACTTAATATCTAATTTAGCAACATCATACTAGGCATCATCAAGTCTTAGATATCATGGCGCCCGGGATAACCTACATACATCCCGAGATCAAAAAAGGAGACATTATACAAATTGTAGATGAGACTCACAAAAGAGCATTAGCAGTAGGGAAATCACTATTTAATGCCGAAGAAATGAAGAATAAAGCTTCAGGGAAGGTAGTAAAGAATCTTCACACAATCAATGATGATGTGTGGGAATTTGAAAAAGAGTTTAAATAATAGAGAATATTCTCTTTTAAGCTTTTTTCTTTGAGGTGTATTTGTTTAATAAACAGGGAATTTAAACCAGTGCAATCACGATTTTAAAGTTTAACGCCGAAATATATCTTTTAAAAATGATAATATTAGATCCTTTTTTTCTCTACTTGATTCCTTTATGCTCTTACTATTTAGAAAATATGAATCCTTTAAATAATCATCAAATAAGGCCATAATTACAATTAAAGCATTTTTTACAAAGCATGGATCGCCATTGTTTTTAAATTTCGTCATTAGATCTCGAATTTTATTGTTTTTCCATAATTCTTTTTGGTGTGAATCCCCACTTATTTGACTAAATTGTCCAAGTATGTGATCATAAAATTCCCCTTCGCTCATCATGACATATAATGATTCAATGTTAAGCTATAAAAATGAAATTATTTTAGACAAGTTTGTGCTATTGTTACGAAAATATCTATATATAATTTCCATTCTTTACTCTTGCTTAAACATGGAAATTTAATTCACAATTCTCTAATTAATATGGTTAAGGTAATAAACAAGACATAATTTTCTTATTTAATATAAAAATCAAGTACAAATTGATAAAAATGGAAATTGAAAATATTTTAGACTTGGGTAAATTAAAAATAAATCAGCTCGGATATGTGTATAAAGATATAGAAAAACAGGCAAAACTGATGGAATCCTTATATGATATTCCAAAGTTTGCATATTTTGAAAACAAAGATAACAATTTCAAGTATCGAGGAAAGGATACCAAAATTTCTACTAAAATAGCGTTGAGTAGAATATTTAATATCCAAATTGAATTGATTCAATTACTTGAGGGTGAGTGCATATTTAAAGAATTCATCGACAGTGGAAGAGAAGGATTACACCATTTCGGTATTTTTGTTGACGACGTCGATGCATGGGTTGAAAAATTTAGAAAGAAAGGAATAGGAGTGGTGCATGCTGGCCAAACAGGACCGCAAAAGGTGGCTTATGTCGATACTGAGGAAACTTTTGGCCTCTTTCTTGAATTTCAAGAAACAGTGAAGCGAAAAAGAAGGCGTAAGTAAATTAAATAAAAAATCACTTAACATAATTGATATGACCCTATTTTTTTACATTAAATATTTTTTTCCACTCGAAATCAACCCCAGGAAAATTCAATGACTTATTTACATCAATAAATTTTACCTAGTTATTTAAAAATAAGTTTTGATCTATTGAAATTATATAGACCCTTAATAACAGGAAGAATTAATGATTAAAAATTAAAAGTTCATAATATCTGGATACGGTAAGATCTATGTAATATAAGGGTCTAAAAGCCAATACTGGCATGTATTATATAGATATCGCTCTATGAGTCATATCACAATATATTAAAATGACTCTTAGAAAATATATTCCAATAAAAAGAAAAGGTCGTGTATAGAATAAATGAGCATGTATAGAAGTTATTTGCTTAAAAATGGTTTTTTTGCTAAAAAAGGAAATGAATCTGGAAAAGTGGCTAATAAGGTATTTATTAAACATGATTTAAACGTTGGTGGGATCTATGCTGAAATTCTGGAAAATGGTGTGAAAAGAGGAGTCAAGATCATGGTTGATAACGAGGAACACTGGTTCAATAATTTTGATAAGCTTGATATTTTTTTAAGTCAATTAGCACAGAAGCAAGACGATTTTGTAAAAATTATAAAAAGAAAAAATATTAGCAATCAGTTAAGATTGCTTGAAATTTGAATAGATCCTTTTTAATCCAATATATTGAACACTACGCTCTATAGATTTTTGAGATAAGAATCACTTAAAAATCCATATTTTTAAGCTCATATCTATAAATTTAAACCTTCTTTATATTAATCACCACTATAATTATAGTTTAATTAAATAATGGAAAACCATTTTCGAAGAAGATACTATTTAATTTTCTTTTCAAGTATTTTAGGACCGCTTACAACTAACTCTTTAGTTCCCATATTTGAAGAGCTTAGGATGAATTTCAATTTAGTGTCCATAGCATTAGTTTCACTTGCTATCTCCTTTTACATTTTACCATTTGCGATATTCCAGTTATTTGCTGGTACTTTTTCTGACATCATAGATAAAAAGAAAGTAGTGATGATCGGATATGTCATCTTTGTTACAGGCTTAATCTTGACCTACCTTGCAGTTTTAGCGAAAATATTTTTACTTTTTTTAATTGGTTTCTTCATCCAAGGAATTGGATTCTCATTCATCAATCCAACCATATTAGCAATATTGAGCATTATCTCACCTGAAGAGAAGAAAGGATTAGTGATGGGCATTTATAATTCATCCGCAGGGTTTGGTGTGAGCCTGGGAGCTTTATTATCGGGATTTTTAGCACGCTATTTCTCAAGAGGGTGGGAACTCCTTTTTATATTGAATCCCATAATTACTATCTTATCATTATGCTTATTTATATTAGCGCTTAAGAATTGTGAAGCTTTGGTGTGTAGGACTTTCGATTTTCAAATAAATAAATCTATTCAGGCTAAAGAATCAAAAATGATACAAACTTTACACCAACTAAAAACAAATCTTAAGAAAGAAATCACTCTGTTGGGAATTCTTGGATTCCTTTGTTTTTTTATAGTCATTACTTTAACTAATACTTTGAATGAACAGATGAGATTCTCATTGAAACACTTAGATAGTCAAGAAATAATTCTTTATGTCAGTATCATATTAACCATAAATGGTTTGATTTCCATTACATTGTCACCAATCACAGGATATCTTCTAAAAACTAAGCATCCGTTGAAAATGTTGATAATTGGATTCGCTTTAACATTTTCCATGGTTTTCATGCCGTTTAGTACTTCTATTTATCATTTCATGTTAATTAGTTTCATAACTTATTTAGGATCGGTATTTATTTGGCCTGCCTTATTTAAAATTGCAATGGACATCACTCCTGAAGCAAAAGGAACAAACTCAGCAATCATTAATAGCTTTCGATTTATTGGATATGCTTCAGTGGGACCTTTTTATGTTTTATTTGGAATTCCAATCATATATATCTGGGTAATCAGTTTCAATTTTTGTGCAATTTTCATCATTCTGATTCTTTTTAAAATTGTTAAATAAATGTTTTTTTATAAAAAATAAATTTGGAATGGGTCTGTTAAACTTTTTCCCATTTTAAGGATTCCCTGTTCTTAGTATTTCTGCTCTTTCCTTTAACAATGTTTTTATCAAGTCTCTGTCTTGATGGTACCATCTTAAAGCAAGGATCCAAAAAACTATTCCTGGAATGGCAAATAATCCTATGATGATTGCGATTGATTGATAATTCTGTCCCCCTAAGGTAGTAAGTAGGATTCCCGCTATTAAGGGGCCAGCCCCATACCCTATATTTTCTAGGAATTGATTCCAAGAGGTGATTTGACCTTGCGCTTCGGGTAAATTAATGTCCTGCAATACGGGGGGTTGATTAATCATGTATAAAGAAGAAATGGTTGTTGAAATTAAATATATCATGCCCATGATCCAAATTGAAGAGTATGAAAAAAAACTCGATACATCTCTTCCTTGTTCGATGCTTAAATGAGGTAAAGGAATGAAAAATAACAAAACAAAGGTATAAGTTCCACCTACTAATGCAATGATGATAAAATAGATCCTTCTAATATGGTTCTTTTCTGCCACCTTATCTGATAATCTTGCTAATAGTATTTGACCAATAAGCCCTCCCGTCAAACCAAAAACCACCAAAAATATTCCCGTGCTAAACGGTGAAAAATTATGTGGAGGACTCTGAATGTAGGGTAAAATGAGAATATGCAAGCTTCCAATAAACATGTTAGTAAAAATTCCTTCAATTAGGGCTACGAGATTGGTTCTACTCAACATTGTTTTTTTCATTGTCTCTTTATTGATTTGGAAATCATATTTTACTGCATCATTCTGAAGAACAAGTTGAAGTTCCTCATTTTGAGAACCTCTTTTAGGCTCTTTTATCCAAAGAAGTGTAACTAATCCTGCTATTGCGATTGCTATTCCAATTCCAATAAAAAAAACCCTCCACTGCCCAATTTGAAAAAGAAGACCACCCACCAAAAAACCAAGCATTGTAAAAATGGACATGATAATGAAAAATCTGCCAAAAAAACGAGATCTCTGATATTTTGGAACGATGTCATGGGTCAATGAAACTATTGTGGGATAACTACCACCAGCGAAAGAGGCAAAAATAAAGATAAAGAAAAAGAAATACCACCATGTTTCAATTCCCCTTCCTACAATGGCAAATCCTAACATGATCATTGAAAATCCTCTAAAGATAGAAATGATGAAAAGAATCGCAACTCGATGATACTTATCAATTAACCTACCGATAAACAATCCCGCTATCGAGGAAACCCAAAAAAGCGCAGTTACCAATATGCCCATTTCAAGTGCATGATATGGATCTTCAGGCCAGATCAATAAAGAAAGAGGTACGGTTAAAACAAAGATTCCACTAAACGCTAGACTTTGGAATCCTCCCAATAAATATACAGGCCAAAAAGCTTTATCAATTGAAATACTTGGTTTACCAGCTGACTCTTGCTGCATTTAAGATACTTCTTTAGAAAAAAATTTATTAAATTGTAAAACATGTTTTTAAATTTTAATGTGTTGAAATCGGATTTATAGAAGAATATTTAAATATTTTAACTACAAACTTATTTTGATTTAATTTATATTTTAAAGGTTCTTGAAATCATGAAGAATAATAAGAATGGGATAACACTAACAAAAGACCTTAAATACTCTTCTAAGGTACACTGGTCTTTTGGTCTTGGCAGTTTTTTAGATCAGTTTTACGTTAGTGCGTTTACGGTTCGTGTGATCTTCTTTTATGAAAACGAAGTTTTTCTTTCCATAGTGCTGATCGGAATTGCATTTGCATTATATGGCTTTTGGAACATGATAAATGACCCACTTCTTGGATGGTTTTCAGATCAAAAAACGAGATTTACTCAAAAAATGGGAAGGCGTTTTCCTTGGTTTCTCGTGGGGGCAATAGTCATGAATTTTGTATATATTACTATTTATTTAGTACCCTTTTCAGATCAGTTATTCATGTTCATATGGCTTTTAGTCACTATATGCTTATATGAATTCTGTTATTCTTTATGGCAAGTGAATTGGCTGGCTCTTTATCCGGATAAGTTTCGCTCACATGAAGAAAGAACAAAAGTGGGAGCCGTCAGCACAATTTGTGCTCAAATAGGGTCTGTCACGGGAATATTAGTTCCTCCTTTATTTATTAGCTATGGAAATGTCAATTCCTACATCATTGCTGCCCTTGCCGTCTCTATCGTGGGTTTCATATCCGTGCTTTTTATCATTCCTGGAATGCGGGAGGATAGTGAATTAATTGATAGAGAACTTAAAAACATAGAAGAGCAAAAACAAGAAAAAGAATCTTATTGGCAAATCCTCAAGGTCGCCTCCAAAGAAAAGAATTTCATGTCCTATATTTTCTTCTATTTATTTTATTACACGGTAAATCCATTATTACTTTCATCACTCCCCTTTTGGGTAATTTATATCATAGGATCAACAGATCCAAATACAGAAACCATTTTAGCGGGAGCCTTTTTAGGGGGAGCGTTTATAGGAGTTCCGATATGGCTGAAAGTTGGTCGAAAGATTGGTAATCGTAAGACCTATATATATGGCTCTCTATTTTCGATATTGCTCTTCTCTCCTCTACTATTCGTCTCTGATTTGATAATAAGTATAATAATTCTGAGTTTGTGTGGTTTTGCCTTTAGTTCAATGTGGACGTTATTATATCCCGGGTTTTCAGAGGTTATTGATGAATTGGTCGTAAAAACTGGAAAGCGTAGAGAAGGAGCTTATAGTGGAATAAGAACTTTTGTAGGAAGATTTGCTTACGTGATCCAAGCAGTTATTTTTGCCTTTATTCATCAAATCACCTTTTTCAAACCAGGTGCTCCTACTCAAGCCCCTTTGGCTCTTTTAGGTATTCGAACTATAATGATCGCGGCGCCCATAATATGCTTTATTATATGCTTCCTTCTCATGGCGTTCATAAATGATTTAACGCCAGAAAAGGTCAAGGAACACAGGAAAATACTAAAAGAGAGAAATCTTTGAGAGCATCTTTATAATTCGCTAAAAAAATAACCTATTAAAATATTATTTTTTTTTTGAATTTTTGGAAGGAAAAATAGAATCAAAATGTATTGATTAATTCCTTTGATTAAATAGGAGCTTAATTTTACAACTTCGAAAGTATCGAAGAGTATAAAAAGTATCTAAAAAATATATTAAAGAATCTATGGTTTTAGAGTTTTAGATACATCAGTAAACCTATTTTTCTTCTTGAGTAAATCGGCTCTTTCATTGAGTATGTCTTTTATGATTTGTGAATCATTTGTAAACCAATTTAAAGCAAGTGTCCATAGAACAATTCCAGGAACTATGCATAATATAATTACCATAACGACAAATTGATAATTCATTCCCGTGGTTACTAATAAGATTCCTGCCAAAACGGGAGCGATGCCGCGACCCAATGATTCAAGAAATTGATTCCAAGACACTATCTTGCCTTGTGCCTCTGGTAAGTTAATTTCTTGTAATATTGGGGCTTGATTAATAATATATAACGAGAAGAGAGAGCGGGACATGAAATATAGAATTCCCATCGTCCAAATAATTGGGAGCCCCATTAAATAAGGGATATCCTTTCCCTCTTGAACTGTAAAGTGGGGAATGGGAATGAAAAAGATGAGCGCATACATGATCAATCCCCCGACAATGGCTAAAATTATCATTGGGACTCTCCTTAATGGATGTTCTGCCGCTAATTTATCACATAATCTTGCGAGTAATACAGTTCCCAATAAACCACCCGTTAAACCAAAAACAACTAAGAAAACGCTCGTAGAAAAAGGCGCTATATTTCGGGGAGGGCTTTGAATATAGGGGAGTATTAAAAATGTTAAACTACCCATGAGTATCATGGTAAATATTCCTTCAATGAGCGCAACTCTATTTGTCTTGCTTAACATTGTTTTTATCAGCAATTCTCTACTAATTTGAAAATCATATTCAATGGAATCATCCTTGAGAATATGAATGAGTTCTTCGCGTTGTGACCCTCTCTTTGGTTCTTTTGCTTGTAGAGTAAATATAATCCCCATTATTAAAATACAGATGCCTATACCCCAGAAGAATTGCCTCCAAAATCCATTTTGAACTAAATAACTTGCAACCAAAAAGCCCAGCATGGTAGAAATTGTCCTGATTATCTGATAATATCCAAAAAATCGAGTTCTCTGACTTCGAGGTACAGCATCGTCAGAGATCGAAACAACCGCAGGCCAAGAACCACCAGCAAAAACGCCAAATATGAATACAAATATCAAGAACCACCACCACGTTTCAATTCCTCTTCCTACCAGAGCAAATCCAAGCATGATCATCGAAAATCCTCTAAATATTGAAATTATAATTATGATGTTTTTTCTAGAGTATTTATCGATAAATCTCCCAAAAATTAAACCTGCCAGTGAGTCACTCCAAAACAATACCGTAATTAATATACCTAGCTCTATTGCGTGATATGGGTCATCTGGCCACATTAATAATGATAAAGGAACTACTAACACAATAATCCCTCCAAAACTTATATGCTGAAAACCATTCAATATATAGAGTGGCCAAAAGGTCTTCGTAATTGAGATTTCTGGTTGTTCTGATTTTTGCACGGCATTCATGATGATATTTTAATTAAAAGATAAGCATAATTTTTTAGGTTTGAAAATATTTTTTAGAATTTTAATATATTGAAATACATGCTATATATATTTTAAAAAGTAAACAAGCCAAAAAAGTAACATTAAAAGAATCATCAATCTAAATCTAATTAAAAAATTCATGAAGAAGGATAAAAGGGTAATATTAGTTGAAATCAATTCTAATCAGGGCTGATGGGAGCAAGGATATTGGACTTGGGCATCTCACGAGACAGATTGACATTGCAGATGAATTGAGGGACTTGAATTTTGAGATTTATTTTTTGTCCAAACATTATCTTGAAGGTATATCTTTAATAGAGCATAGAAATTTTGACGTAATAAAATTGAGTCCAGAAGAGAAAACCATCCAAGAATCCATTGAGGAGATAGAGAAGGTTTTAGTATCACTAAATAGAAAATTTGATATAATATTGATTGATTTGGTTAAAAACTTTAATAATCAGCAATATCTAAATAATATAAAGAATTTTTGTAAAAAACTCTTTATTTTAAGTGATGATCCTGCAAAATTCTGCGTTAATGTTGATGCTGTATTTGCCATAAGTCCAAATCAAGAGTTTTTTACCTATAAAGGTTTAGAAACCAAGTATTACACGGGACTAAGATATTTTCCCTTACATCGAAAATTTCAAAATGTAAGAAAAAAAAAGATTAAGAAAGCAGTTTCTAATATCCTATTAACGTTTGGGGGAAGTGATCCAAATAATTATTCTATGAAAATAGTGGAAATTCTAAGAAAAATCAATCTTAATCCTCAAATTATCTTAATTTTGGGAGCTGCTTTTCCAGAAAGCGAATATGAAAAATTAAGGCAAAAAAAATTCAAGAATCTCAAAATCAAAAAAGATGTTTCAAACATGATAAGTTATTTCCGTGATGCAGATATTGCTATTTGTTCTGCTGGAAATACCTTAATAGAAGCATTAACATGCGGAGTTCCTTGCATCGTTATTCCGCAAACAAATTTGGAAAATGAACGTGCTGCGGCACTTGAAAAGCAAAACATGATCATCAACATAGGCTCGGGTTTTGATGAATTCTCTTTAATAGATGCATTAAATGACATGTGGTCTTTTTCTAAAAGAAGAAAATTTAGCGAAAAAAGTCAAGAAAAATTAGATGGGAAAGGGATTAAACGCATAGTGAAGATTTTAACAGAAGAGAATACATTTGGCACTTCCTATAATTAAAATAATGAAGCTTAAAGTAATAGATGAAATAAAACATATTTGATCTGCCTTTTTCTTTAAATTGTCAACTCCTTAAATAACAAATGTCATGGTAAAATAATTATCAATTGATGATTGGACAAGGTTATTAAAAAAAGGGGCAAAATATCCTTTAAAATAACAGTTTTTCTAATTTTTTTGCAACAATTCCAATTATTTAACTTATCAAAATCTTTATATTCAAAAATAAACTTTTGTTCGAATAAATATTTGTTTGAATAAAAAAAAGTTCTATATATTACAAGATAATAGAAAAAAAACTTCAAATCATGAAAAACGACCAACAGGTAATAGAAAAACTCAAATCCCGGTCCTTTAAAGCCATTATCTTTGATTTTGATGGTACGATTTTGGATATCATGGAACCTCTGAGAAATTCTATTGAAGAAGTATATTCTGAAAAAGGTATAAATTCTGAAATGGAATCTACTATACATGAAATTGGCAGTGTATTGGAATCTGTACAAGGATATCCTATACCAAAAATCCTGCTTCAATCATATGAAATATTTAACTACATTACTTCCTTGGAAAAATTAAGTTTTCTAAAAAAATTTCGGGTTGCTCTAAAAATCTTTTCAAGATATCAAGAATATTCGAAAGAGGCTCAATTATTTCCAGAAACCAAAATACTCTTAGAATTTCTTTATAAAAATGTAGATTTATACATAGTGTCTCATAACCAGTCTAAAAGCATAATTGAACATCTACAAAAGCACGATATTGAAAAATACTTCAAAGAATTTTTCGGTGCTGATAAATTACCGCACTTGAAACCTGATCCTGAGGCTCTTATGCCCGTTTTGGGAAAGTATAGAGGTTCTAAAATTAAAGACTTTCTAATTATCGGAGATATGCCATCTGATATTGAGGCTGGAAAAGAATTAGGGATTCATACAATCGCCATAGCGAGTGGGATTAGTAAAAAGGAAATCCTTTTAGAATATGATCCAGATTTATTGGTCAATTCCATTTCTGAATTATTAAATTTAATCGGGATTGAAAATGGTCGCTTTTCAAATTCTAATATTCAAGATCAAAATTCATTAAAAATTAAATCATAAGGAGTTGATAATTATGGTCCTAGAAAAATCAGATTATGAATCTAGAGAAGAAATGAGAAATAATGCAAGTTATGAAGAGAAAGAACGAGAAATTGAGCTTAAATATAAGCGTGGGCATCATGACATGATGTATAAGATATTAAAATATAATCCCATTGATTGGCTCAATGATAAGTATCGAAAATTCATAGACAGGCACGCTCTGACTGAGATTGAAGGTAAAGTACAATGGTGGACTGCTTATGTATACATTAAAGAAGTCATGCGCCGATTCTTTGGTTATAGAGTAGAATATCCTTACAAAAACCTATTTCCAGAGTATGGCCCTGGAATCTTGGTTGGAAATCATGAAAGTCATTTTGATCCGTTCTTCATGGGAGGAGCAATGCATAGAAGAATTCGCTGGATGAGCAAAATAGAAAATTTCAAAACACCCTTGGTCAGAACTTTGTTTACTAACTTGGGTGCTTTTAGACTTGATCGTGATAATCCAGATGAGGGATGGACTCAGGCAAAAGAAATACTGGAAGGAGGAGAATGGGTGGGAATTTTCCCCGAAGGGACTCGTGCTGAAGGGCATGAAGATGAACTTGGTGAATTTCGCACCGGAGCTGTAAGGCTCGCGATTGAAAATCAAGTCCCCATCGTACCCATGGCTGTCATTGGTTCAAGAAGCGTTCTACCGAAAGGCAAATTAATGGTAAAACCTGCAAGAGTAACCGTGCGCGTTGGAGAACCCATTACTTATGAAGATTACAGCATTGACACCATTACTTATGAAGAACTTAGGAAATTAACAGACGAACTAAGGCAAGAAGTAGTAGATTTAAGAGAAGGAAATTTTCATTTTGATGACGAGGAAGAAGAAAAGCAACTATCTATTGGCTCACCAAAAGACGTTGAGGAAAAACCAAAATCAAACGCCCTCATGAAATATGCGAAAAAGTTTGTGTTAGACTTCTTCCAATTATGGGATGATTCTTGGTATAGTCTCTTGAAAATTTTAGATGTATTTGGCGTAAAGGATTATTTTGGTTCGTTTGTCTATCATTTCTCTGGCAATCTAGTGCATAACTTCTGTAATATAATGTCTCCTTATAAATGCATTGATTATGATAAATACATTCCTGCAAAAAGAGAAACTGGAGCAATAATCGCTTCAAATCACAATTCCGAATGGGATGTGATCATCCTTGCGACAAGTTTTCAGCAGCGTAAACATTATGTGTGGCAACAATCGAAGGAATCGCTTTTCAGAATCCCAGTCGTGAATGGTTGGGTGCGATCATGTAGAGCGTTTCCCCTTAAAAGAGGCGGCCATGATGTGGGCTCTTACAATTACGCATTAAATCTATTGAAAGATGGAGAATGGGTAATCATTTATCCTGAAGGCACTACTAATTCAGGAGGAGGGGAATTATTACCGGGACATACTGGTCCGATTCGTTTAGCAATTGAAGCTAAAGTGCCGATCTATTTAGTGGGAATAACAGGTACTGAAGATGTATACCCAAAACACGGAAAAATGCTAAACTTTGGGCAAGGCGTCATCTTAAAAGCGGGAGCACCCTTCATGGAACATCAAAAGTACTGGGATAAGCCGATGCCCGGTTATGATGAATTGCAAAATTTAACAGATCGAATGATGGATCGAATTAGTAAACTGCTCATGTATGATGATAAACGCGCCTAATTTTATAGAGGGCTTAAGGTTATGGAACCTACGGAAAAATTTACTTCGAAAAAAATAAAAGTCGGAATCCCAAGAGCACTTCATTATTTCAAGTATTTTCCTTTTTGGAAAAAGTTATTAGAAGAATTAGATGTTGAAATCGTTTTAAGCACTCGCACCAATAAGAAAATTGTGGAAGAGGGCGTGACTCAAGGTTTTGGTGAATTATGCCTTCCCGTAAAAGTATATTATGGACATGCATTGCAGCTAATTAGGGAACGTCCTGAACTAGATTTTTTGTTTGTTCCTCGGTATGTATCCGAATTAAAGGAATCTTATTTCTGTCCCAAATGGTTATCCCTGCCAGATGTCATTAAAATATTACCTAACTGCCCAAAACTACTGAATTTCGAGGTAAACGTGAAAGAATTTCCAATATCAGTGGCGGCCATAGAACTCGGAAAGCAGTTGGGAAAAAGCCGAGCCAAGGCTTTGAACGCATATAAAAAAGCTCAAGATTATTATGATGAATATTTAGAATTTCTTAGACAAGGAGCTCCCGTCAATCATGCGTTAAGATTGGTTTTAAGAGATCTCCCATTTAAGTTGCCTAAGAAAAAACAACCAGAAATATTAAAATTCCTGCTTCTTGGACACGCCTATAATTTATTTGATGGCTATGTAAACTTGGATTTTATCAAAAAATTGAATGACCAAGGAGTTAAGGTTATTACCATTGAAAATATGCCGGAATCTGTTTTCAAAGAACCAGTTATCGTTAACCAGAAGCTTAGAAATTACTGGACTCATGAGGAGGAGATAATGCAAGCAATTCGCTACTTCCTGACTAAAGGCAGAAAAGAGATCGATGGTGTCATCTTTCTCATTAGTTTCGCCTGTGGTCCAGACAGCCTCATCTCAGAATTAATCATGCACGATTTAAAAGCAGTAAATTTGCCATATATAGCTATCATTATCGATGAACATTCTGGAGATGCGGGCTTACTCACCAGAATTCAAAGCTTCACTGATATGATCAAGAGAAAGAAAGAACAATTAAAAAAACGCGAAAAACACGCAGTAGAACATGAAGAAAAGATTCAAACCTCAATCACCAAGGAGGCAGGCTGAAAGGAATGAAGATCAGCTTTCCTAACATGGGCCCGAACTGGGTGGCATTCAAAACTCTTTTTGAGACCTTAGGATTTGACGTGATCGTTCCAGATCCCACGAATCGTGAGGCGATTAAAGTGGGCGTTAAATACAGTCCAGAATTCGTATGCTTCCCTTTTAAAGCCACATTAGGAGATCTCAAGAATGCATTGGACAAGGGTGCAGACACTCTCTATATGGCAATAGATTGTGGGCCTTGTAGGTTTGGGTTTTATGCAAGCGTGCAGGAGGTCCTCTTAAACCACATGGGATATGAGAATTTTAGGCTTATTCCTCTTGATCAGGCAGATCTGCTAGATTTTCAATGGTTTGAGAGTTTAATGAAAATTAGCCCGGCTAATAAATTATTATATTATCCAAAAATCGCTAAAGCAGTCATCACCTTCCTAAAAAAAGCCAAAATATTGGATGATATACAGACTGCGGAAGGGTTATTCCGGGCATACGAAAGAAATCAAGGAGACACTACTGAAATTATTCAAGATTTATTAAGAAAAGCAGATGAAGCGAAAACATTACCAGAATTACGCAAATTTCGTGAGATTATTTTAAATGATTTCAGACAGCTTGATATAGATAAAAAGCGCAATCCTTTAAGAGTAGGAATCTCTGGTGAGATTCATATCAGCTTAGAGCCCTACGTCAATTTAGATATTAGAAGGAAGCTGGGCGAAATGGGTGTGGAAGTTCATCAAAATCTCTCTCTTTGGGATTGGGTAGCCCATAAATTCCATCTTAATTTTCATCGAAAATGGTTAGAACACCTTGCGCGCCCCCACGTCCCGATGGATATAGGTGGGGAATGCGTGTGGGTATTAGGGGAGTATATCGATAAGGCTAAAGCAGGAGGCTTCTCTGGATTTGTACATCAATATCCTTTCACATGTATGCCCGAGGTAACTGCCCGGACCATCATTACTAATAAACTAAAGAAAGAATATGATTTACCTGTCATTTTCTTTTCATTTGATGAACAATCTGGGACTGAAGGGTTTCGCACCCGTCTTGAAGCATTTGTAGACCTCATGAATGCCAGGCGAACTCATAAAATTGAAAGTGAAGGATTGGATTTAATCGAACAAAAAAAACAAATATATACCTCTTACGGTTCTCATTTTTTCAGAAAATGTGCCCGTATAGTCATGGAAGGTTAACTAGGGAGGTTAAAAAAAAATGGTACAAGTGGAAGGAAAAATCGCAAGAGAAGAAAAAAAGAAAGATGCCTTTTTAGGGATTGATGTTGGATCAGTTTCACTTAAGTTTGTATTGATAGATACAGATGGGAACTTGCTAACATCCGTGTTTTTGCGAAATCGAGGTTCTCCCATAGAGTCTGTTAAGGTGGGAATGAATAAACTTAAAGAGCAAATTGACGCAAAGCCAAAATTACAGCAATACGAAATAAAGGCATGTGGAACGACAGGTTCAGCGAGATATCTCACGAAGGCCATAGTCGGGGGTGATCTAGCCAAAACTGAAATAATAGCGCATGCTGTGGGAGCTCAATCAGAATATCCTGACGTGAGAACCATTTTAGAGATCGGAGGGCAAGATTCCAAGATCATACTTCTTAGAGACGGAATAATTGTAGATTTTGCCATGAATTCCGTCTGTGCCGCAGGTACAGGATCCTTTCTTGATCATCAAGCAGCAAGATTAGGGCTACCAATAGAAGAGTTTGGCGATTGGGCTATTAAATCTAAGAATCCATTATCGATTGCAGGCAGGTGTACTGTATTTGCTGAATCAGATATGATTCATAAACAAAATGCAGGGTTTGCTAGGGAAGACATCATTGCGGGATTATGCGATTCCTTAGTTCGTAATTATCTTAATAATTTAGCCAAAGGAAAGGATTTAGAAGAACCAATTGTATTTCAAGGTGGGGTTTCTTATAATAAAGGAATAGTAGAGGCATTTGAAAGACATCTTGATTGTAAGGTTGTCGTGCCAAAATATAATGTTTTAATGGGAGCCCTCGGAATGGCTATTCTGGTTAGAGACCATTATTTAACTCATGGGGAAGAAACAACATTTCGGGGACTGGAAGTTTCTGAAATAAATTTCAAGACTTCTGCATTTCATTGTGGAGATTGTCCAAATAATTGTGAAATAGTAGTAGTAAAGATTCCCAAGCAAGATAATAAGGTCATTGCCCGTTGGGGCAGTCGCTGTGGAAAATGGGAGGTATTTTAAATGTCAAAATTTTTAAAAGAATTAATTGATGTTGGAAAAGAATTTCTTGAGACTGCAAAGCACAAGACAAAATTATCAACCTTATTTGATATATTTACAGAGAAAGTAATTCCAACATTTGTATCTGAGAAAGATTTACAAGAATATTATGAAAAAAGGATGGAGGAAGTAAACGAATTTATATATAAATTATAAATGGAGTGATAAAAAAATGTCAGAAAATGTAATAGTATCAGAAGAAAAAGAAAAACCAAAATTAGATAAAAACCAAATAATAGAAGATGTATTGTATGGTCTAACAAAAGGTATAGGTGGAGAGATCTTAAAGAATTTTGCAGGCTTGCAAGTTGAGGGGAAGGAGCACGTTCCATATAGAGGAAAGGCAATCTTAACCACCATTAGCAAGAATGCATTGAGAGACATGTTAATTATTTCTCAAATCACTGGAAGAAAGGTTCATTTCATGGTTGACCCAAAAATGATGAAACATCAAGTTTTTGGTCCACTACTTAAATCTCTTGGCATGATTCGAGGAACGGAGAATAAAGATGATATGGAGCCGATCGATAAAGTATTTGAAATCTTAAATGAAAAGGGAGATCTCGTGGGGATGACTCCTTCAGCAAAGCATGACAGAGACATTCAAGTTAAATCAGTTGCTGGAATCATCAAATTTGCCGTTGCTGCAGATGCTCCAATCATTCCAATGGCAATTTTCTCTAAAAAGACGAAATTATTCAATTTAATACCTATTGATGGACTTCATTTAAAAGTAGGAGAGCCAATAAGCGTGTCAAAAAACTTAAATAGAGAGAAATATCGGGACCAACGGTATGAATTAGCAGAAGATGTCGTGAATATAATTGACTCATTACGATACATACCAGAAGAGGACGAATTTTAGAAAAAAGGTGATTTATAATATGGAAAATGATAACAATCCTGAAATAGAAAAGGCACAAGTCGAATTGTCTGAGATAAAAGATAAATTAGAAGAAAAAGCAAAAGAAACCATAGATCCTTCAAGATTAAAAGATATGGCGTCGGATTTAAAGGTTGATGGCGCGATAAGCGACTTATTCTATGAATCAGTGAAACTCTTCTTTGACATCGGGTTTGACCTGGCAGATAAATTGAATCTTGAATTAATTGGAGATCTAGTTAAGAAAAAAGAAAAAAAGGAAGAAGAAAAATAATTTTTTTTATCTTTAATCATGAGATTTGTTTTAAAGTAATATTTTCTACCGATTTAATGATTTGAACCTTTTTTAAGACTATATACCAAAGAAAGGTTATTCCACGATTGCTCATATTTAGGATCCAGTTTTAATGAATGTTTAAATGCATTCTTGGCTTTCTCATAATAGTAAACTTTCATGTAAGCCTCTCCAAGTTTGTTCCAAGTCTTCTTGTCTTCGGAATTCAAGAGTAAAGAACGCTTGAGGAATTTGATTGCTTTTAAGAATCTTTGATCTCGAAGACACCCTTCGGCTACTCTCCTAAGCTTCTTCGCACTGATGAAATTGACATTCATGCTTGCATTCGAGAAACTATTGAACATGTCACCATTTTTATTTTGTCTAAATGATATGCCCAACTGATTCCAATCATTGAATAAATTTAAATCGATAATTCTTGCGTGTTTATTTGCTTTACTTGCTTTGAAATAATCTCCCATTCTAATATATGATTTTCTCAAGTTTATCCATGCTTGCTTGCAATTAGGACTAAGTTTTATGACTTTTTTAAAGGTCTCTATAGCTTTTTCGTATTCTCCTATATTAAAATAATTCAATCCTAATTCATTTAGGATAATTATATTAGAAGGATCGACTTGCATTAGATACTTAAAAACTTCAATTGATTTATCAAACATTCCCGAACGATTATATGCTAATCCTAAATTGACCCATAATGATAGTTCTTTTAATTTCTTTTTATTAGCTTTATTTAGTACTTTAAAAAAAGGATTTTCTTTTTTTTCAGGCTTTTCAGTCTCTATTCTTGCAGACATATTTATGCATTTAAATGAATTTATTTAAATGTAGAAAATTTCGTTTTAAGTCAGGAAAATTATTTATAATTTATGATTAAAACGGCAACCAATACTATGATTCCTCCAAGTATGTTCCATAAAAAGATAATTCCACTTCTTTGGAGCAAGAAGGCGAAAGCAAGCGTTATAAATGGCTCCACGTATAAAAATGAGGCTACTTTCGAAGAGTCTATTTTTTTCTGAGAACTTTGCCAAATGTAAAACCCTAAAACATAACATCCTAATCCTAAATAAAGAGAACAGAGAATTAAAACGATATTTAGCAGGTTCGATATGAAGATTAAGAATTCTTCATTCAATACCACGAAAATAAAGAGTTGAATGGTTCCCATATAGGAGATGTACTTCAAAATTTTAAAGTTCGAACGTTCCTTCCTTATTTTCTTCGTACTTATCGAATAAATTGCCCATAATAGTGGTGTCATTAATGCAAGAAGATATCCAAGAAATAAGGCTGATTCTGGAGCGAAGACTCCCAGGTTTCCCCCCGTAATTAAGAAAAAGGCTCCAAAACTAGCTATGATGAAACCTATGATCTTGATATTGCTCAATTTCTCATCAAATATGAATAATGCTAAAAATGAGATGATTACGGGAGCTAAAAGACAAACAAATAATGCTGGTAAAGATGGTCCTATCAAATTTATCGCGTTGTATTGAGCATAGAAGAAAAGAGTTATGCCTGTGAAGCTTGCTACAATGAGAAAGATCCAATCATTTCTACTAAATTTATCATTTATATCTTTTTTTTCCTCATTAAAATCGGATTTATGAAATATCTTTAAATAAAGGTCAATTATCAGGAATGAAAGTGAAGCAATGACATATCGATATAGTGCTATAGTTAATGGAGGTGCGAAATCCAAGGCTATATCTACAACAATGAAAGAGAAGGACCAAACGATTATCATTAAAATCAATAAAAAATAAATTCCAAGCATGCTAACTATTACTCTTTTAATCTAAATATTTTCCTTAGGTATTAATCAAGGTTTTAAGTTTAAGTGGTTTAATTATTAATATTAAAAGAATTTTGTTAAAAACCATTTTCGGAATGATAAAGTTTGAAGAAAGTTAGTTATGCTTTGAATTTTGCTCTTGTGGGATTAAATGACCCTTCAATTAATTCTGGAAAAAGGAAATTGTTGGAATATTTAAATGAAATTGCGGTAAAACATCAATCAAAAGAGCTTGTTTTAAATTTCCAAAATGAGATTGAATTTTTAATAGTGTTTCAAGGGATACCAATTAAGATCAAATTAATATCAGCCGAAAATTTTGATGATTTAATTTATAGATTTGATAAAATAAATCATCTTGATGTAGTTGTCCTTCTTTTCAGCATTTATCATAGTGACACATTAAATGAGTTTAAAAAGCTACAATTTGAAGAATTGATTGATTATTATGGCTTTCAAGGTACTTCTGCATTAATTGGGTTAGACTTAAAGGAGGATTCGAATTCAACTGATATGCTTGAGGTTAGACAAAAAATCATTGAAAAATCTAAAGAACTGAGTTTTTTATATGGATTCGAAATTCGAAATGGTGAGCAAGATATTTCCGAATTTTATGAGGTAATATTAAGTGATTTTATATTTAAGTTCAAATCTTCTTCCCAGGAAATGTTTGAAATGGCAAAGATTTATGGAAATGAATTAAAGAGTAATGGACTATAAATAATGAGGAATTATTTCTAAAATTATCGAGTTTCAATGTGAATTATAAAGCAGTTTTACTCAAAAAAATGAAAGGTTATAAAAATAAAGTAAACAAACTAGATATATTAATAATAAAAAATTATCATCATAAAAAGATTTAAAAATCTCAAGATTAATTAATATTGAAATAATAAACATGAAAAAATAAGGAGATAGAAATTCAAAATGAGTGAAGATTCTAATGGTATTTTAACAATCGATAAGACCGAGGGAAGACGTAAATGTCCCCGCTGTAATAATGAAAATCCGCTCATGATCCATGAAACTACTGATAAGAACAATATAATCATGGATTATCCCCGCGTTTACGGCAAGAAGTATAAATGCGGACAATGTGGTTGCGAATGGCGTGAAGTATAATAAAGACTTAATAAAAAAATTACCACAACTTTTTTATTATACTACTTTTAAAAATTTTATATGAGAAATAATCTCTTTCCAATAAATGTTGCTAAGTCTATAACCTTTAATTTGTTTTTTAATTCCTTTTTTTCTACATCCAAACTTGGTTCTGTAAGATAACAATTAAAATGAGTAAGGCATTTTGGGCAAGGAACAATGAGATATTCTGCACCGGTTTTCACGGCTTCTTCGATCCTATTTTTTCTTAATAACCGAGTGTACTCATTACAGCAAGAAAATGTCGATACACCACAGCAATTAGCATCGTCCTTTATGTTTTCCATTTCGATTAACTTAACTCCAGGAATCTTTTTGATAAATTCTCTTGGAGCATCATACATTTTACCACCTAAACGTCCTAGTCTACAGGCATCATGATATGTTACAACGGTTTCTTGTTCTTGAGGAAATCTTAGCTTTTCAAGAATTCCCTCTTTTAGAAAGAATTCGGCAAAATAATAGACATCAAAATCAAAATCATCTATGATTTTTGGATAATCATATTTCCACGTCCTATATCCCTCAGCACATGATAATAAAATAGTTTTCACGCCCGCCGCTTTATATAGATCAACGTTGTACTGGGCTAGTTTGATAAAATCATCAAGGTTCCCTTTTCCCCATAACAAGTCATGACCACAGCATTTTTCATTTAGCACAACTGGATGAATGTCTACTTCATTTAACAACCCAATAACAGACTTGGCAGCATCCGTATAATCAAAATCTAAATAATAGATGATGTCTTCCATTAAAGGTTGACATCCCACGAAGTATGCTATTTTTCCTTGATTAGCTATTTTCAGATTAGTCTCGTCAATAAAACCCAATTTGTTCGGCGGATGGGGATTTTCCACCATGATTTCTGAAATCAATGAAAAAATCCCATCATGGGTCTCGCATTGTTGAATTTTGTTGGATTCGGAATCAACATCTTTAGCATATTTTCTTAAATCTAAAATCAATTCAGGTATATGCACTCCAACCTTATCTCGTGTCATTGGACAGTAGATGGTGCATTGTCCACAAGTAAGGCAATTCCAAATATTATTATTTTCTATTGCCTCTTCAATGGATAAAAAATTAATATCATTAATCAAGTCGCGGGGAGAGAAAATATCTAAATGGGAAAGTGGACACACGTTGACACATCGATTGCAGTTAAAACAGTAATTTGTTGCTATATTTACTTTTTGTGTTATATTTTCTTTCTTTATTTTTTGATCGCTGGCTTCCTTGTCTTTAATCTCTGTCATATTTCAAGAAAATCGATGCTTTATTTTGTAAATATAATTCATAGACGATTTTATATGCTTTTATTTTGGAAAAAAGTAAGGCAACTTTTATGAAAATTTTTTTATAAAAACGTTTTTTAATAACTTCTTTTATTTTCATAATAACTAATTACTAAGTCAAGTTTAAAGTATCAATTGAAAACACGATTATAATAAAACCAAAATATTTCACGTAATAGGATGGCCAATGGATAGTGCGAGATTTGTTCAAATTTATATTGTTCAAGGAATAGTGGGGATTTTTTTTTTATTGATGGCAATTAAGATTTTAAGGAGGGACAAGGAGAAATTACACCTCACTTTAAGTCTTTTTTATGTATCTGTCGGTGCAGGAGTCATGTTAAATATTATTTATGCTTCTATTTTTGATGAATCTATTGTACCTCTTTTACATTTTCTTACGTACTTCTTTCTATGTTTTGGTCAGATATTCTTGCTTATATTCGTGCTAATCATAAACAAATCCGAAAACGTGATTACACCTAAGGTTCAGTTGTTTTTAGTTTTAAGCTTTAGTATACTATTTTGGGGATTATGGTTTATCCCTGAGGGAATAGTTATAAATGAAACCACAAATTGGAAGCCAGTGTGGACTTGGGAATTTTTAATCTATACTTATGTATTATGTACCTCATACACTTTCATACCAACCCTAATTTATTCGTTTAGAATTTATTCTAGCCTTGAAACAAAAATCTTAAAAAAAAAGTGGCTATATTTCATTTCAGGTCTTTTAGCATATTATTTCGCATATTATGGTACTTCTTTCTCTAATGCATTAAATGATCCCAACTTTCGCTTTTTATGGTCCATAATCTCACTATTTGCAATACCTTTTGTGTTCTTATTGTATCATGGCGTGGGACGTGAATTATAATTTGGAATTTTTCTGATTAAATTTTTATTAGTGAAGTTGAATACATTATTTGTTAAAATAAAACATTTTCAACATCAATAATACAAAAAAACATATAATAAAAGGGAATTGAAGTCATGGTGCTATTACAGTTAGATCCGTTTAGGATTATTCAAGTTTATGTGGTCCAAGGATTAATCGGAGTATTTTTCTTGTATCTCACCTATCTGATTTTAAAGAGAGATAAGAAGCGTTTAAACATTATATTTAGTGGTTTTTATATCATAGGTGCAATCGGCGTTTTTGTAAATTTCATATATGCTCCTCTGACCGTTGAATTGGTCGTGCTAGTTCTATATTATATTACCATTTTCTGCTTTTTATTTGCTCCTATTTTCTTGGTAGTAATGGAATTAATCTTATTAAAATCAGAAAAAGTGATTGACAATAAAAAGCAGTTAATGATCATTATCATCTATGGCCTTTTAGTGTTAGGAATGGTTTTCATTCCAAATGGAGTTATTATAAACGAAACCACCGATTGGAAACCAAAGTGGAGTCTACCCTATTTTCTTTATACAGTTCTCATTCTTTCAATAGGTGCAGTATTGCCGGGTTTATACTTTTCTAAACAAATATATGGACAATTTGAAGACGAAAAATTAAAAAAAAAATGGAAATTTTTCATGATTGGCATTGTAGGGCTCTATGTACTTGTTTACGGTACTCTAGTATCTAATCTACTCAACATCCAAACGTTTAGATTAACTTGGAGCATAATTTCATTAATACTAATTACGATTCCACCTTACATGATTTATTATGGTGTAGGAAGACAAATTGAAAAATGATTTCAAAATTTATTTTTTTTTAACTTAAATTTTATTTTTATTAGTTAACATATATACATAAGTCAGAAAATTAATGCATGAAAAATTTTTGTTATAGAGAATTTTTCAGAACAATTCAATTCCAACTCATCTTCAATTAAAAAATAAAACAGCAATTCCATGTCAGTTGATAATGAATTATTACGCGTTAAGGGTATTGGTCCTAAAGCAGCAGAACGACTCAACAAGGCAGGAATTGATAAAATAGAACAAGTAGCAAACGCCAGGCCTGAAGAGCTTGCATTTGTAAAAGGAATTGGAATGATTACTGCGAAGAGAATAAAAGCAAATGCACAATACTTGATGAATTTCGAACGCGGGCTCTCAATTGTTTTGGATAAGATAAAAGAGAATTTTGCCAAGAACTGTCCAAAATGCGGTGGCGAAATGGAAAAGAAATTCATAATACTTGGTCCTGAAAGAAGAATTTCGGCTAATCAATGTAAAGTTTGTAAATTCTATATGCCTATTTAAGCATGAAATTAAATTTAGTTTAGTTGTACTAAAACAGAAAACAACAATACATATGAACCAAAATAAATCGAAATGAATAGAAGTCCAGATTTTTTATCCATTATTTGTCTATAGCCCGTTACGCTTATAACGACTATAGATGCACAAATCGTGTAAATAATCGTGGGGATGGCAAATTCGGGGGTGACTTCTTGGGGAAATAATAATTGTCCTATGGCAATTGATATGGTCGAATCTACTATGCAGCTCCCAATGATATCCCCGATGGCAAGATCGTATTGTTTTTTTTTAAGAGCGTTAATATCTACTGCTAATTCTGGAAGAGACGTTCCGATACCTAAAATAAAAAAACTAATTATATATTCATGCACGTTTAATACACTTGCAAGAGTAATGATTGACTGAATAATGATATAAGAGCTTATCGCGACACCTAAAAATCCTATCGCAGCTAAGGTAAGGTGATATTTCTTACTTCTCAATTTTTCTGCAAGTTCCATCATATCAACTTTTTCTAAGAGATCGCTTTTAGTAACATTGTATATGACCATTAAATATATAAAAAAACTACTGATCATAAATAGGGCATCAAGTCTAGTAAAATATCCTTTTTCTACCACAGTAAAGATTAAAATGAGAGATAAAATCTCGCATCCTCCTATTATGAGGAACTGTTTTCGACCTACTTTAAAAGTCCCGCAAATAATAGGAAGAAGTCCAAAAATTAAAGTTAATTGAGCTAAATCAGAGCCTACAGAATCTCCAACATCTATGTCTCCATGTCCAAGATAACATGACATGATAGAGTTAAATATCTCTGATATATCTGTTCCTATTGACACCAATGAAATGCCAATTACTAAATTTGACACGCCTAAGGCAGAAGCTAAGATTGCAGAGTTTTTTACTGCTATATCTGCCATTATCACAATTAGGATTAATCCAATTATGAGTAAAAATACTGCAGCTGAGATAGTATAAAACATTTTTAAAATTCTCTAAAATTATTAATCTTCCTAACTGGAACTATACTTTATCTTTGAAAACTCAAAAAGGTTTACGCACTTAACTGAATCTAAGCAATTAAATATTCATTCGCATTATATATAAATCTATCCTAAAAATGATCAAGATAACTCCTAAATTATGACATTTGGCGGTAGTAAAAGGATGTATCATAAATTTATTAAAGAAAAATAAGTTAGATTATTATTAATGGCTAATGAAAAAAATCACGAATTACACGTCTCTCTTGATAATGAGATATTCGATAAGTTGGAAATGATCAAAGATTATCATGGAATCAAAAACACTACTGAAATAATTAGATTTTTAATCACTAAAGAATACAGAACGATAGAAAAGGCTGAATAATGTAGAAAAAATAAAGAATCCTTTGATCTAAGCTCCATATATTACTTTAGTTTTAATCCGAAAATTCACCTTAATTTTCGCATGATTTCGGTTAAAATTTCGCTAGCGCTTCCTAATAAAAATATATCTGCGAGCTCATCCATGAATGTATGATCTCTATTAATAAATATTAACTGAGCCCCATGTTCTTTAGCGACTCTGGGCATGAAATTAGCTGGCGAGACCACTAAAGAACTTCCAACCATTAAAAAACAATCACATTTCTGACATTCATTCATGGCTTGGTCCATAATCCCCATGGGAAGTGCTTCTCCAAATAGAATCACCTTAGGCTTTATGAAGCCCTTGCATTCCTCACAAGCGGGATATGAGACGTTTTTTGTTTCAATCTCGGAATGATCCCAAGTCTTTTTACAGTTTATGCATTCATAGATACCATAAGAACCGTGCAACTCGTAAATAGGAATGTCATTATAAGAACCGCTACCTGCTTTTTGGTGTAACATATCTACATTCTGGGTAATGATTGCCTTTACTTTTCCCATTTTTTCCAATTCTGCAATGGCTAGATGAGCGGGATTAGGTTCTGCTTCAGCCATGATATCTTCCAATTCATTGTGCATTTCCCAAAATTTAGATGGGTCTTCTAAAAAATAGAAATAGCTGGCATAGATATCGGGATTATATCGGGACCAAAGACCGCCCTCACTTCTGAAATCAGCAATTCCCGATTCTGTTGATATCCCGGCTCCCGTAAACACTACAATATACTTTGAATTTTTAATGATGTTTGCAGCATCAGATATTTGAATTGGATCTATCATCAAATAAAAGTTATTTTCTGAATATTTATAGCTTTAATTTTAGAAAAATTCATTGAAAGAAATCACAGGGTACTCTAAAATCAAAGTTAAAAATTATGGTATTTTCCCATATCCTCAAACGTGTAGATGGCATATTTCATTTTTTTTGTATATTTTAAATATCTCGTGTATAATTTCCAGGTCATTTTAATTAATTTTTGAGATTGATAAATCTGTAACCATTCTTGTAGTTTTTTCCTTTTTTCTTCAGAAAGCTCTATTTCTACCAAGTTTTCAGCGGAATCTTCATCAAATCTTCCATATTGGGGTACAAAATATACCCAATATTCAATGTTTTTGAGATTTAATTCTTTTGCCGCTCTTTTCGCAATATCATGGGTAGCCTGATGGTCAACATGAAGATTATTATCACTTGGCAAAAACAAACGATCGGCATCTTGAATTAACGGTTTGACTTTTTCAATTGCTTCATTTACATATTTCTGACCATCACCATCAGGAAAATATAATAAGTGAAGGTTTTCTTGATTTAATCCTAAAAATTCAATGGCTTTTTTAGCTTCATTAGTACGCATTTCAGCCATTTGATCTTCAGAGATTTTAGAAGCTAATTCAGGGGTTTTTCTAAGACACGCCCTTCCATCCGTAATGGTAATAACGTGAATATCATGCCCTTGATTTATCCAATCAAAAATAATATGACCCGTACCAAACAATAAATCATCGGGATGAGGTTCAAAAATTACGATTTTCATCAATAATCCTCCTAATATAATAAGATCTCATAACCTATTAAAATTAAATCTATTCATGAAAAAGAAATGGTTTAAAAGCATTTTGTGTTTTTTCAAAACACTCATAACCACCAGTTTTAAAAGAAAAATTTTCTTGAGCTATTTTTATAGATACTAATTAAAACTCATTGCCACATTTTTTACAAACATGGATTTTAGCATACATCGGCATGTTTCCTACGTAGCTTAGAGGTTTACTTTTATCTTCAACATTCTTTATATCTTTTCCAACAGCTCCACATTTAGGACAAATAAGTCGTTCTTTAGTAATGTTGGATATTTCAGGGGGTTTTAACTCATCTAATTCAGCTTGAAGTGTAGCGATCTGTTCAGCTTGATTTTTAATAATTTCTTCTTTTTTTACAACTTCCTCTTTTTGCTCTTTTAATTCAGCATCTCTTTGGGAAAAGAAATTTACCAAGCTAGTAATTTTTTGATGAATATCTTCATGATTATTGCTTGTATTTTCTATTTCATCATCTTTTGATAAAATTTCCTTATAGAAATCGTTTATTTCATTTATTATTTCATGAATTCTTTCATCTTTCCTTGAAATTTCACTATTTAGATTTTCGATTTGACTTAGTAGACCACTATTTATTTTATCTTTTTCTAAATTTGATTTTTTAAGTTCTTCTAATTTATTCTCTAAAATTATCGTATTTTTATTCGCATTTTCTATATCAAGTGAATGTAATGATTTTTCTTTATCATAGAGGTTAGCTACATATTCTAATTCTGCTTCTTTAACTTTTAGATTTTGTTCGAGCTCATTCGCCCTTTCCTCGAATCTCTGAGCTTTTGTGGCGAAGGCCTTTATAATTTTTTCATTGAATTCATCAACTTCTGAATTTTCCAATTCAAGAACCCCTTTAGAAAATGCAATTAATTTATTTCCTAATTTATAATAATACGGTAATTGTAATTTTATTAATTACACAAAAATCGAAAAAGAACTTCTATTTATAATTTTATTTTTAGTAAATCTAAGATTTAGAACATAGAGATTTAAAAAGAAAATAATAAAAATAGTATTTTTTATTTCTTCTATAATTATTCTATTTTTTGGCAAATCTTATCCATTTTTTCCAGAGTCTCATTAATGATCTCATCGGTATGTTGAATGCAAGTATAAAATCTACTGCCTGCGACGGAGATTATCTCTTGATCAACTAATGCAGCACCCATGTGTTCCATGAATTCCTTACGTTCTTTAATTTGTGGTGCCTGTTTGGGATCAGTTATGTCAATACCAAACACGCAGCTTGTATGGAAATGCACTGTTGCGTTATAATTGTATGAAAACCATGGTAGATTATATTTCTGAAAAATCTCATTCATTCCATTTGAAAGTTTTGTAGCTACTTTACCTGCTATTTCAGTTGCGTTAGTCTCTTCTACAAACTTAATGGCCCAATAGGCTGCAGCGCATGTCAGGGGATTGGCTGCTAATGTTCCTCCACAATAAGCTCTTTTAGCGCCTCCACCAACTCCTGCTGCTACAGTAGCCATCACATCAGCTCGACCACCTAATGCGGCAGCTGAGGGATATCCGTGACCTACTATTTTACCAAATACTGATAAATCAGGTTCGTAACCAAAATATCTCTGTCCTCCACCCATATCTAATCTAAATGCACACACTACTTCATCTGAAATGAGTAAGGTATCATTCTCTCTGCACAATTCCTCTACTTCTTTATTAAACCCAGGTTTTACTGGAATTGCCCCTGATTCACCCCCCATTGGTTCAATGATTACTGCAGCTACCTTTCTTTTCTCTTTAAACATTTCTCTTAAGGCGTCAATGTCATTGGGAGGGCAAGAATCTATAAATTTATAGATTGATTTAGGAATACCATGGGACTCCATTCTTTTTGTTCCGGGTATATGAAGATCATAAACTAACTGATCGCTCCACCCGTGATAACTGCCTCCAATTTTGATCACGTGCTTCTTTCCCGTAAAGACACGTGCTACACGAATGGCTAGCATATCTGCTTCTGTTCCACTTTGAAGCCAGCGAATGTTCTCACAGGATGGAAAATGTTTTTGCAAAGCTTCTGCGGATAAATATTCATATTCATGGCTAATACCATGACAAGAACCGTTTTCTTGGATGACTTCCACAACTTTTTCCGTGTGTGGTTTGTAATTGTGTCCTAAAATAATGGGACCACCGTTCATGAGGAAATCAGTTAACACGACATCATCTACAGTTTGCATGTAACAATCCCATACCTTTTTACTTTCTAAAGGGAAGGGATAATTAAACGCCAGGTTGTGTTCTACGCCTCCTGGAATTGTTTTTCGAGCTCTTTCGAATGCTGCTTTAGATTTCGAATGGTTTTTTTCATATCGATCTATAATTCCTTCTAACTCTTGTGGTTTGAACCTTCTCATGGGAGAAGTTACTATTTTTTCTATTTTTGCTACTTGGTCTTCATATTTCATGTTTGTACTCATTTTAACTCAAATCCTTGTATTTTGTATTAATATTTTTTTTGATAATATCCTAATTAAATGAATAAACATGAGGATCAAAAAATAAGTTATGATTTAGTCTACTAAGGGTAATATAGAAATATATGAATGAATATAGAAAAAAATAACATGGTGGTTTTATCTAATGATCGATAATGTTATATCATTCAGAAATGAAATCCTTTTTTAATGGAATATACTAAGGTATAATTATATTATAAATAAATTACGAAAAAGATTTTAAAGTTTAGAATCATGTCAAAAAAAGAAAAGAAATTCGTGCTCTGCATTGATCATGGAACGGGTGGACCTAAATGTGCGATAGTCTCGACTCATGGTGATGTTTTAGAATGGGCATTTCAAGAAGTTCCTCTAAATGTGACGAAAGGGGGTGGAGTGGAACAAGACCCAGACCTGTGGTGGAATGCTATCATGAAGACTGCGAAGCAAGTTATCGATAGTGGATGCGTAAAAATTGATGATATCATTGCTATTGCGAACACGAGTCAATGGAGCGGTACAGTTCCTGTGGATAAAGATGGAAACCACTTACATAATGCTGTCATCTGGATGGACACGCGAGGAGCTAAGTACGTCAAAAAAGCATTTAAGGGATTGATCAATGTCTCTGGCTATTCAGTTTTTAAAGTTTTAAAATGGTTAAAGCTCACAGGGGGAGCACCAGCTTTATCAGGTAAAGGTCCAATAGGTCACATATTATGGTTGAAAAATGAACGACCTGATGTTATTGAAAAGACATATAAATATCTGGAGCCCCAAGATTACATTAATGCTAGGCTCACAGGTAAATTCGCGGCATCAACAGCTTCTATTCAGCTCCATTGGGTTACTGATAATCGAGATCCTCAAAACATAAAGTATTCAAAGAAATTGATCAAAAAATTAAAATTGGATCCTAATAAATTACCAGAATTAAAGCTGTCCACGGATGTTTTAGGTAATGTAAAAAGTGAAGTTGCAGATGAATTAGGATTACAGAAAGACACGAAAGTAATAATGGGCGCTCCAGATACAGCATCTGCTCCCATTGGTTCTGGTGCTGTTAGAGATTATGAAGGACATATTTATATCGGTACATCTGACTGGCTAGAATGTTTTGTACCTTATCAAAAAGTGGATATAGCTCACATGATGGCAAGTATTCCATCAGCAATTCCGGGTAAGTATCTCGTGGCAAATGAACAAGAAATAGCAGGGGGAGCTTTATCATATCTCAGAGATAATATTTTATATCACAAAGATGATTTATTAAGAGAAGAAGCAAAGCCCGATGTATATAAGATTTTTGATCAAATTGTAGAAAGTGTTCCACCTGGAGCTAATAATCTGATATTTACTCCTTGGTTGATTGGAGAAAGAACTCCCGTGGAGAATGATACAATTCGGGGAGGTTTATATAATCTTTCACTTGAAATGACTCGGGAACACATATTAAGGGCTATTTTTGAAGGAGTAGCATACAATGTAAAATGGCTTTTCATATATGTTGAAAAATTCATTGAAAAATGGGTTAAAAAGGAGAGACCTGGATTCAAAAAGGGAGATTTTATCATGCCACATCTCAATATAATAGGAGGAGGCGGAAGCAGTGATGTCTGGTGTCAAATATTTGCTGACGTTCTTAATCGGAAAATAAATCAAGTGAAAGATCCAATTCAGGCTAACGCGAGAGGGGCTGCATATATAGCAGGAGTTGGACTCGGTTATATTAATTGGGATCATATCCCTAAACACACTAAAATTTCTAATACATTCAAACCAAATCCCGAAAATAGAGACGTCTATGATAAACTCTTCAAGGAATATTTAAATATCTATAAAATCATGAAGAAATCATATAAACGGTTAAACGAGGGACATTAGAAAATTTATTTAAAATAAATTTTTAATTCTTTTTCTTTTTAAAAAAAATACAAGAAAATGTTATTTTATCCATCTTAATTTAGTAGAAAGATAGACGCTAAGTACCACGGTAAATGCTAATTGAATTAATGGCGTTAAACCAATTCCGAATACTTGAGGCATGTATTGGTTATAACTCCATTCGTCGTGAATCATGGTGGCTGAAATTTCGCTAATTATCGCAATTGTCAATCCTCCTATAATTAAAAGGGCATAATCTCGTTTTTGAGGTGCATGTAACCATTTGAAATTTCTATTAAGTGCGGAATTGACCATCACCATGAAAAACATCCAAAATGCATCATATAAACTCGCGTAAAATACTATTCTTGGGATATAAACGTATATGTTGTTTACCAGGGGAGCTTTATCCCAGTCGTAAAGCATGCTATGCAGCACTTCCCATAGGAGATTAAAAAAAAAACCAAATATTACAATCATACTTATTTTGGTGGGAATCGAATTTTCTTCTTCCATCTTTATTTCACATTTAAAAGATATTTATTAAAGTTAATTTGTAAAAAATATATTTAAAGATTTATCGTCTAAAACTTATATTTATCCATTATTAAGCAATTTAATTCCTTATTTAACACAATCTTTATTAATAGAAATCAATAAAATAATTATTAATCAAGGAAACTAGCAACATTTCCTTCAATTAATCTAAAAATTCAATTAAACAAATAATATTAGATGAGGAATTACAACATGAATAGTGGATTTGAAGAAAAATTATCAAGAACTTCGAAAGTAGCTTATGGAAGTGCAAATACCGCGGGAAATATTTTATCAGGTATTGCTTTTTCAGCGATTACTTTTTATTATAATGTCATACTAGGCTTAAGTGCTCAATTAATTGGGATAGGATGGTTGATCTTTGCGTTTTGGAATGCGCTAAATGATCCCTTATTTGGTTACTACGAAGATAGGACCAAGTCCGATTTAGGACGGCGGATTCCTTACATACGATATGGCGCTCCCGTCTTCGGATTGTTATTTAT
>SDNN01000054.1 GCA_004524425.1 Promethearchaeota archaeon | reverse complement strand
GGGCCTGTAGTTGTAAACTTGCAAGAAATGTACCCGGATATAAAGATAGCCATCTTGGATACTGATTCCCATCATGGAAATGGAACTCGGGATGTAACTCTAGGAAATCACGATGTCTTGCACGTGTGCTTTTGCTCTTATAACAGGACAGAAGACAATGGCACGAAAATTTGCGTGGATTCTGGATACAATACCACCGATGAAAAATATTTAGAACTCGTTAGAAAAGAATTTATAGCAAGACTGGAACAATTCAAACCAGACTTGATTCTTCACTTATTAGGACACGATACTGCCGTAAATGATTACGGAGATAGAGGTTTAACCAAAAATTTTTTCTTAAGATTAGTGGATCTGATAAATGATTCTGCCCTTAGAGTATGCCAAGGAAAATATTTAATAAATACGCATGGAGGATCGAACGTCGAGATATGCGAATACATTTTTCCAAAAATAATACGCATTTTATCTAAAAATTAATTTTCAAGCGTGCTATGTCAATTTGGAATCACATTTATCTTAAAACGAGATCAATACAGATTTTTTCGAAGATTTACTCTATAAAATTATAATATTGATAGTGTTAACCTTCAATCGAAAAATAAACATTTTTCATTTAAATCCATTAGATTTTTAAAAGATAATTTCACTGAAGAAAGTCCGTTCAATTATTTTTTTATTCTCATTATTTTTGTTCAGTTTTTGTTAAACTCTAATTGAAAAATTAATAACTTTAAAATAAATTTCTAAAAATCTTTCATAAAATTTTTTAAATGATAAAAATAATCATAAGATGATTAAGTGTAAAATCTTATGGAAAGAGGTAAATAAATTGGATACCGTAAATCACCTCAAAACAAAAAGTCTTGATAAACTTGAGGTCATTAGCGAGGACAACCTCAAAAAATTATATGATTTAAACAATGAGAAGGTTTTGCGTGTTGTCTATGAATTTATTGAATTATGCAATCCTTCTAAAGTCACAGTTATAACTGATTCTAAGGAAGATATTAATTACGTGAGAAAAAGAGCGATTGAATTAGGTGAAGAGATGGACCTGGCCACGAGAGGGCACACGGTGCATTTTGATGGTTTTTTTACCATGGACTATCATGACCAGGCAAGAGATAAACGCAATACAAAAGTTCTAGTTCCTAAAGGGGAATACATGAGTCAATGGATTAATTCTATTGATAGGGATGAGGGTCTTGAAGAAGTATTGCATATCATGAGAGATTGCATGAGTGGTCACGAGTGTGTCGTGCGATTTTTTAGCTTGGGACCAAAAAATTCTAAATTTTCGATTCTTGCACTACAGCTAACGGATTCATTTTATGTCGCTCACTCTGAAGATATCCTTTATAGGGAAGGATATGAGGAATTCAAGAATCTAGATGGCTCAGAAGATTTTTTTTATTTTATACATTCTTCTGGAGAGCTCACGGGCAATCCTCCCGTTACAAAAAATTTAGATAAACGAAGGATATACATTGATCTGGAAGAACAAAGAGTATTGTCAGTGAATAATCAATATGCGGGTAACAGTTTAGGTTTAAAGAAATTAGCATTAAGATTAGCAATACATAAAGCTAATAATGAGGATTGGCTTGCTGAACATTATTTTATCTTAGGAATTCACCCAAAAGGAAAAAAGCGGGTATCATATTTCTGCGGAGCATATCCTTCCGCATGCGGTAAGACAAGCACGGCCATGCTACCAGGTCAAACAATTGTAGGGGATGATATAGCTTATTTGCGACCTTGGGAGGATGGTTATGCACATGCCGTGAATATTGAAAGAGGATTATTTGGAATCATTAAGGATGTGAATCCTAAGGATGATCCTATTATTTATGAAGCAATCACCTCTCCGCGAGAGACCATTTTCTCAAATGTACTCGTCACTCAAGGCTTCCCATATTGGATTGGAATGGGGAAAGCAATACCTAGAAAAGGAATAAACTATTCTGGTAAATGGCATACGGGAAAGACAGATGAGAATGGTAAGCAAATTCCACATGCTCATCCAAATGCAAGATACACGATTAGAATTAATGAACTAGCAAACGCAGATGTAAATTTGGACAGTCCTGAAGGAGTTCCGGTTGAAGGCATTTTTTATGGGGGAAGAGATAGTGATACCATGCCTCCTATTCTCGAAAGTCTTGATTGGGAACATGGAGTATTTCTAGGCGCATCTATTGAATCAGAAACGACCTCTGCAACACTTGGAGCAGAAGGAGTGAGGACTGCAAGTCCGATGGCAAATCTAGACTTTGTCGTCGTACCATTAGGAAAATACTTAGATAACCATAGAAAATTTGGTGAAGACCTGAGCATTTGTCCAAGAGTATTTGCCACGAATTATTTTCTTAAAAATGGCAATGGTAAATATCTAAATGGAATGCTTGACAAGTTGGTCTGGGTCATGTGGGCAGAGAGTCGAAGCCATAATGAATTACAAGCAATAGAGACGCCCATCGGATTCATTCCAAGATATCATGATCTAAGGGCTTTATTTCAAAAATATTTGAAAAAGGATTATTCCAAAAAAGATTATATACAACAATTCTCAATTCGAACAAGACACTTGCTTGAAAAATTAGATAGGGTGGAGGCAATGTACAAAAAAGATCGGGATATCCCTGAATTCTTTTGGAAGATTCTTGAAGATCAAAGAAAAAGGCTAATAGAACTAAGGAAATCATTTGGAAAAGAACAAATCTCTCCGTTTGAATTTAAATAGAGATAAAATTCTTATTTTTACTCTTTTTATGTCGTTTTAAGCATTCAAGCAAGCTGAATTTTTTAAAAAAAGAGCTTGACGCATGTTCTTATTTTTTAATCGTTTTATGACAATTTGGACATCTTTTGTATTTATTCGTGATCATCTTAAAACAATAAGGACAGAGCATGAACTTAGTTTCCTCATCATCATCCAATGTAAATTGATCTTCAGTACTTTCCTCGATTTTAATCATCTCATTCTCGATGAATTCTTCTGCAGGAATGCCCATCGGGTCGTTAATATGAACAATTTTAGGACCATCTTCAGCTTCTAGACTTTCCAAATAATCATGAATGTCTACTATATCTTTTTGCGGTAAAATTTTTGCCTCTTCTACTTTTTGGGCTAATTTTACCCTTTCAACAAATGTTTCATCAAGCTTTATCAAATAATAACAATTATGACATCTAAAGATATTAGGGATGCCTATCGAAGAGTCTTTGCTCCAAAGTGCCAAACAAATTTTATGTGTCATGACGCCGCAGTTAGGACATTTAAGCATGGCATTAAAATCCTTTTTGTAGCAGATTGAGCACGTATCTGGATGATTTACTTTTATCGGATCATCGGCTAAATTTATATAAAAGAATTGCTTTTCCTTTGGAATATGGAGCTTTTCCTCTTTTTTCCCCTCATCATTACTTTTTTCCTTTTGAGTTGCGATGATTTTCAAAATAGATGATAATGAACTGATATCATTTATTCTATGAATCGTTCCATTTGCTCTTGCTGCCAAGCGCATTAGTTTAGTATCCTCTTCACCATCATGAGTGCCTACCCTAACGACATCAATTGTAAAAGGCATGCATTTAATTAATTCTGTCATTGATTCTAAGATGGGCATGTATAATGGTGCTATTTTAGGAGATCCAGAATCAGATAAGACTATTAAGCGAAAGGATTTTTCTGAAACCTTTTTGAATACATCAATAATAATTGAAATGGATAAAAAAATACCTCCTCCTACATTACCTTTTACAATTACAGGTTCTAAGGATTTAAGTGCCATTATGATATAATCTGGATTTAGCGTGAAACTTTCTAAAAAATTAGGACCGTCTTCTTGGAAGAATATTATATTAAATCGATTGCTGGGATCGGTACTCTTTTTTAAATTTGAAAATAAAGACAATGCCTCATATACACTTGCCATATGGGATAAACCAGGAGTAAGTGCATATAATATTAAAGTATCTTCAGATTTAGATTTTCCCATGCTTATCTACTAATAATATAAAATAAACCATTTTATTCTTAATTGTTCGTTAAATGAAGTGAACCAAATGAAAATCAATTATTAATTTTCAAAAAAAATGGGCAGCATCTAAATGATAACCTTTTTTAGCCCTTCTCTTACCCTATATATTTTTTGCTTACGGTCTATTTCTATGAATCTCTTTAATTCCATGGTATTTAGAAAATCTTTCATCTGCTCTTTATTCTTTTTTAATCTTTCTGCTAAACCCTTAATATCGTTCTCATAATTCATGAGGACTTGTATTAATTCCTCATGTTTATCGAATATCTCGTTTACTACAAAACGTAATGATTTCTCAATATTTAATCCCGTTTTGTTGCTCGTAGAGAAGAATGTGGAATCTTCGGGAAGACTATTTTGAGCTTTTATTATTTCTGGTGATCTGGCATTCTCTAAATCCTGTTTATTAGCTAAGAATACGATGGGAATGTCATGATTACTTGATTTTCGAATAATGTTTAAAATTGAAATTGCATCTCCATCCTTATCGGGATCTGCAGCATCAAACATGAAGATAAACCCATCAGCCCCCCTACAAACCACTTCACTCATTACTCTAAATCGTAAAAGTCCAGGAGTCCCAAACAAATATACCTCAAAACCATTTATTTTCACGAATCCTAAATCCATTGCCACCGTATAACTTAAATTGTTTTGTCCTTTAACTTGCACATTCAAGGCCTCTTTATCGAAAAAGTTGATATAACTAGATTTTCCGCTCTGAACCGCTCCTGTAACTACTATTTTGATTAGTAATCACCTAAATCTGGTTTAATAAATTAGTATTTTTATGGAATGCCTGTAAAGTTTATATTTTAAATTGAAAAATTCTGATTATTATTATTTTTTTTAAATATATAATAAAATATTCTTACCTATTATAGTATTAATAACTAATTCATTTGGTCAACTAAATTTCACGATTTTTATTGTTTTCATCAAAAATGACCATTTTAAATCCTAATATCACACCAATATGGGAAATTTAGTTTATTTTTCTTTACTTTTATGCATAAAAAACGAATTCGCCATGTCGTTTAATTTTGGTATATTTTTAACGGTTTTTAAAAATAATATTGATCAATTTTGATCTGATTATGACTTTTTATGAGGGTTTTTACCAATAAATTGACGGAATGAATCATTTCCGATAACATTTATATATATGTTTGCGACAATAAATATTTATAAAAGGTTTTATGATCAAAAATAACAATATTGTTTTTTTTAAATTGTATATTTTGATTTCATGTTAGTAATTAATAAAAAATACTTAAAAAAAATCTAAAAAAAATAGAATAAGGAATCAAAATGGCGGAAAACAAATTAAGTTCAATAATGGTAATAGGCGGCGGTATCAGTGGAATTGAAGCATCATTAACCTTGGCAGATCAAGGATACAAAGTAATTTTAGTAGAAAAAACCTCATCAGTCGGAGGTCGCATGGCTCAACTTGATAAGACATTTCCAACCTTAGATTGTTCAATATGTATTTTAGCACCTAAAATGGTGGAAGTAAGCCGTCATCCTAACGTGGACCTTTTAGCCTATTCAGAAGTAAAAGAGCTAAAAGGGAAAGCAGGTGATTTCAAGGTCAAAGTATTGAAGAAAGCCAAGTACGTGAATTGGGATGCATGTACGGGCTGTGGAGCTTGTTCAGAGAAATGTCCCATGAAAAAGATACCCTCTGAATTTGAGGAAGGAATGGGAAATAGAACAGCCATTTACATTCCCTTTCCCCAAGCCGTTCCAAGAAAGGCGGTCATTGATCCTGAAAAATGCTTGTATTTAACTAAAGATGCTTGTCAACTTTGTGAAAAAGAATGCGAAGCGGGCGCAATAAATTGGGAAGATAAAGATGAAATCGTTGAATATAATGTCGCATCCGTCATAGTTGCGACGGGTTATGATCAACTCGATCCAACCGTGCTTGATCGGTACCACTATGGAGAATATCCGAATGTGATCACTGCCATGCAGTATGAAAGATTGCTCAGCGCATCGGGTCCGACAGAAGGTGAACTCTTACGACCTTCCGACAATGAACACGCGCATAACATTGCGTTCGTTGCCTGTGTAGGCTCGAGAAATGAAGATCTGTGTGCATATTGTTCCAAATTCTGTTGCATGTACATGGCAAAAGAGGGTGTAGTTACGAGAGAACATGCCCCCGACACTAACGTGACAATCTTCTTTAATGATACTAGGGTCATCGGAAAAAATCAGGAAGAATTCATAGAAAGAGCAAAGGATGAATATGATCTCAGGTATTATCATGGGATCCCTGGAGATGTCCGGGAGAACCCCGAGAATCACAATCTATACGTTCAACACGCTAATCTGGATACCGGTGAGGTTGAGCTTAGTGAGTTTGACCTCGTCGTTCTGGCAAATGCTGTAATTCCTCGTAAAGATGCTAATGAATTAGCAAAGATTCTAGGAATTGAACGAAATGTATTAGGCTTCTTTAAAACTAAGGATTCAACAGAAGATTTAAGTTCTACTATTGGTGGGATTTACGTAACGGGTTCTTGTCAATCTCCAGATGATATTGCAAATTCAGTGGCTAAAGCTGGAGGTGCAGCTGCATTAGCTGCTAGTCATGCCGTTCCGATGAGTGAGGAGGAGCAAAAAGTTGAATTACCCCCTCTCAAGGAAATATTACCCTCTGACGATCCGCGTATCGGAGTATTTGTATGTAGATGTGGGATTAATATCGCAGGATACATGGACGTACCAGCGCTAGTAGATTATGCTAAAACCCTTCCAAACGTGGTGTTTTCAATGGAAAATAAGTATAGTTGTTCGCAATTAACCCAAGATATAATTAAAGAGAAAATTGAAGAACTTGATTTAAATAGGGTAGTTGTAGCGGCCTGTACGCCACGAACTCATGAACCACTTTTTCAAAAAACAATGAGAGAAGTCGGATTAAATGAATATCTTTTTAATTTCGTTAGTATCCGAGAATTAGATTCCTGGGTACACATGAATAATAATGCTAAGGCAACTGATAAAGCAAAAGATTTGATTAGAATGGGCGTAGCTCGGGTTACTCGTCAAAAACCTGAGCAGAAAATCAGAGGAAAGGTAATTCCAGAAGCATTAGTAGTAGGTGGTGGGATTTCTGGCATGACTGCAGCCATGGAAATTGCCAAAAAGGGATTTAAAGTTCATTTGGTTGAGAAAGAAGATAAATTGGGTGGTAATTTAAATCTAATTTATAAAATTAATTTTGATAGAATTGATTCGACTCAATTTTTAGAGGACAAATTAAAAGAATATAACGATCGAAAGAATATTATCACTTACCTAAATTCAGTAGTAAAAGAAGTAAAAGGTTCAATCGGCGACTTTAAGGTTAAGGTAAGCAACGAAGCTGAGAATAAACAAATAAACTTAAATGTAGGAGTTATCATCACCGCAACCGGCGCTTATGAATATAAACCCATCGGTTGGTACCATTATGGAGAGAATGAAAATGTATTGACCCAGCTTGAGTTATCGGATAAGCTAAGAAATGATGAATTGAAGGATGGCGAGACGCTTGTGTTCATCCACTGTGTAGGCTCTCGACAACCCGAAGATGGTGATGGAGTAACTTATTGTTCATTGATCTGTTGTTCAGAATCCATAAGACATTCTTTATATGTAAAAGAAAAATACCCAAATTCCAACATATATGTGCTTTATAGGGACATACGGGTAGGGACAGATGAAGAACCATATTATTGGAAAGCTCGAGAAAATATTAATTATATCAGGTTCAATGAATATCCTACAGTAGATGTCGCTAATGGCAAGCTCAAGGTCAATGTGAAAGACATTTTAACTCAGGTTGATCTAACCATAGATGCTGATAAGGTAGTTCTATCTACTCCTTTAATACCAAATGATACTCAAAAATTAGGAGAGATGATAAAGTGTGCTCGAGACCAAAATGGTTTTTTCTTGGAGGCTCATATCAAATTAAGGCCTGTAGATTTCGCCACTGATGGTATTTATCTTGCTGGCACGTGTCACGGTCCGAAAGGAATTGCTGACTCCATATCTCAAGCTAGAGGTGCGGCAGCTCATGCGTTAATACCTCTGATCTCTGGTGAGGTTGAAAATGAACCACTAGTATCTGTCGTAGATCCTGCCTTGTGCATCGCATGTCAAAAATGCGAGGAAGTTTGCAATTATGGAGCGATTGGTGTAAATTTTGATAAGGAAATCTTGGTATCTGAATCTAATCCGCTCTTATGTAAGGGTTGTGGAGATTGTTCAGCAGCATGCCCAGCAGGGGCCATAACAATGAAGCATTTTTCAGATGAGCAAATTTATCCCATGATTCAAGAAGCCGTGCAAGGTGAATTTGTGGATGAAAGACCGAGAATAGTATCATTTCTATGTAATTGGTGTAGTTATGCTGGTGCTGATACATGTGGTGTAAGTAGATTTCAATATCCAACCAATATTAGACCAATAAGAGTCATGTGTACGGGAAGAATTCCAAAACATTTCATATTACAAGCATTTTTAGAAGGCGCTGATGGCGTGTTCATTGGTGGTTGTCATATTGGAGATTGCCATTATCTAGAAGGGAATTATGATATGCTCAGGAGATATAACGAGATTCGGGAAATTTTAGAGAAAGTGGGTATCAATCCGGAGCGCTTGAGATTAGAATGGGTTTCTGCAAGTGAAGGTAAAAGATTCTCCCAAGTTGTCACGGATTTTGTTAACAAAATAAAAAAATTAGGGCCTTTATCTAAAACAGGGGATAAAATTGAAGCAAAAAAAGAAAAAGCTAAGGAGGTTGTTTAGAAAATGACTCAAATGATTAAAAAAAATGCAAGTGAATTAGATAGAGAGTTTCGATATGAAATTAGTGAAAAAATTGGAGCGAAATCTTTATTGAAATGCATTCAATGTGGTGTCTGCAGTTCTGGTTGTACTGTCACGGAGTATGTTGACATGCAACCTCATAGAGTTGTTGCCTCATGCCTTTTGGGTTTAAGAGAAGAGGTTTTGTCCAGTCAAGCAATATGGACCTGTTCCTTATGTCATAGATGTACTGAAAGATGTCCCAAGAACGTGGATTATTCTTTTATTTTAGCACTCTTACGAAACTTGGCAGCAAAAGAAGGAAAAGTACCTAAGGAATATTCTGGTACAGTAGAAGTGATATATGACAATGGATTTGTTGTTCCTTATACGGGTGGATTGAAAGACAATATTGACAGAAGGAGGAATAGAATGGGATTGCCACAAATTATTTCCCCAGATCTTGATGAAATAAGATATATAATTGAAGAGACCGGATTAGGAGGTCTCATTAAAAAAAAGGAGAGTGATGAATAAATGGTGGATTATGCATTTTTCTTAGGATGTACGATACCATTAAAATTACCCCATCTCGAGAAAGCATTTAGAGATATCGCAAGCATTTTAGGTCTTGGATTAAAGGAAATGGAAGGTGTAAGCTGTTGTCCTGAGCCCGTGTCTTTACAATCGTTAAATATCGATACATGGATGGCTTTAGGAGCGAGAAATCTGGCCATTGCCGAAAATATGGGTTTAGATGTCTTAACTATCTGTTCAGGTTGTTATGAGACCTTAAAAACTGTTAGTGTTTTACTTGAAGAAGATGAAGTATATCGCAAGAGAATTAATGAGATTCTAAAGAAAATTAACTACACTTATAAGGGAACAACAAAGGTCTATCATTTCGTTGAATTATTTTCCCAACCAGAATGGCTTGATAAGATTAAAAGCCTAATGGTTAAGCCTCTTGATGATCTTAATTTAGCTGTTCATTATGGTTGTCATTTGATAAGACCAAGTAAAATAATGCAGTTTGACCATCCAGAAAAACCAGAGAAAATTGACATCATATTACAAAACTTGGGTGCAAAAACAATTGATTTCGCCACTAAATTAGAATGCTGTGGTTATTGCGCTCGTCTACAGGATGAAATAGGAGAAGAATTGGTTGAAGAGAAAATGACGGAGTTATGTGGGCTCGAAGAGGAGGTTGATGCACTTATTGCCGTATGCCCTGCTTGTGTCACCCAATATGATAGGAAAGAGAAGATTATATCACGCAAGTCTGAAAAAGATTTGGATATACCCATCCTTTACTTGCCCGAGATAATGGCAGTGGCATTAGGTGTAGAACTTGAAGAGCTAAGTTTAAGTAGAAGAAGTGTTAAACCGAATAAATTGATTGAAAAACTAACAACTTAAAAAAAGTTTTTTTTTATAAATAGAATTTAAAATTTAAATAGTATATTTAAAAAAAATAAAAGATTGGTGAAAATTTAGGAGAAATTTAAAATGATAATTACGCAACTAAAAGATATTGATGAAATATACGATTATATCAAACCATATGATAAAATCTTGATTGCTGGTTGTGATGGTTGTTGTCAACCTCCACGTTCTTTAAATGAAGCAAAAGTTCTTGGTCAACTTTTAGAACTGAAAGCGCGCACCGATGGCAAAAAATTAAAATGGAAAGCCATGACTGTTTTAAGACAGTGTGATGACCGAATTGCGGCCACAACATGCCGACCTCTTGTGGATGATTATGATGCAATAGTATCCCTGGCCTGTGGGCTTGGTGTGGTGATGATGAATAAGGTGCTTCCACAAATCATGACTTTCCCTGCTCAAAACAGCCATTTCGGAGGAGTACAAAATAATGGTGAAAATTTCTTCATAGAATATTGTGAAACGTGTGGTGATTGTATCATTGGAGAAACAGGAGGGATATGTCCCCGAGCAGGGTGTGCTAAGCACTTAAGCAATGGCCCATGTGGTGGCATGGTTGATGGAATGTGCGAAGTTGGAGGATATACCAAGCCCTGTGCGTGGGTTGAAATTTGGAAGCGTCTTAAAGAACTTGACAGACTTGATTTATTCAAAAAATATAGAGGTCCCAGAGATTATAGATTATCTACCAGTCCAAGTTATGTGACGATTTATAAAGAGTATGCAACCGAAGAAGAAAAAGAGGGGGAGAAAACTTAAAATGGCAAAAAGACCAGCGTATAGCAATTTATGTAAGGCTGTACAGGAAGGACAATTTGTTATAACTGGAGAACTCGAACCAAAAAAGATTTTGGATCTTAGTGAGATCCTTCATGGCGCAGAAGAGATGAAAAAAACAGGCAAGATCGTGGCAGCAAACGTCACTGATGGTCCTCAGGGTGATGCTTATATGTCTTCATTGGTACCAAGTTACCTAGTTCAGGATAAAGTGGGATTAGAAGCGGTATGGCAAGTGACTGTAAGAGATCGTAATCGAGTGGCACTATTTGGGGACGTTATCGCGGGAGCAGTATTAGGTTTGAAAAACATACTCACGCTTACTGGAGATCATACTGCTCTCGGAGACCATAAGAAAGGACGGGCAGTCTATGATATTGACAGCACGCAGTTCTGTGAAATGCTCTCAAAAATGATTGATGAAGGAACGGATTATGAAGGGAATGAACTTGAAGGCGGAAAAATTGAAATGAATTATGGCTGCGTGGCAAATCCTAATAGCAATCCAAGAGAACCAGAAATTCTAAAAGTTGGCAGAAAAGTAGAGCAGGGTATAGATTTTATACAGACCCAGACAGCATTTGATATCGATGAAGCAAAAGCTTTTCTCAAAGATCTTGAGCAATTCAATGTACCTGTTTTACTGGGTATTTTTCCCTTAAAAAGCCATGGAATTGCTTGGTACTTTGATAATTTCATACCGGGAGTCTCGGTTCCCAAGGATCTGTTGAAATCTCTTAAAACTGCTGAAAAAGAAAACAAAGGAGATAAAAAAGGGAAATACGCGGCGATCGACAAGATAAACATCGAATTTTTCGAGCCTTTCATAAAGGAAATCAAGAAAACGACAAAAGCAGCGGGAATTCACTGCATGGCCGTGGAATATGAGCGGTTGTTCGATCCATTGTTAAAAGATTTCTAATGAAACATAATGTAGTTGAATTTTTTTATAAAATATAATTTAGTAATTTTTTTTATTTTTATATCAGAATAGGAGGAGTGAAATAAACATGAAAAATTTGGATGGAAAAGATAAAACAATTCTTGAAATGTTAATTGAAGATTCAAGGAGACCTTACCGGGAAATTGCTGATGAAGTTGGTTTATCTGAATCAACCGTGAGAAAAAGGGTGATAAAACTACAAGAGGAAGGTGTAATAGAGAAATTCACGATTAAAATCTGCAGAGAAGATGAAAAATGCATAGTTGCATTTGTGACTCTCATACCTAAAAACGAATCCGAAATAAAAGAATTGTTAAGAGAAACTCAAGTTTTGCCTCAGTGCGAAGAGGTTTATTTTCTAGCGGGACAATGTGGAGTCTTGGTAAAAGTCAACGTACCCGACATTAATGAATTAGATGCATTAATTGAATCTTTCCGTGGAAGAGGCGACGTTAAAAGCGTGGAAAGGGTTTGCGTTGTTTTAAAACCAATAAAATCGTCGTCTCAAAATGGAACAATCATAATTTGAGATAATAATGCCTTTAAAGAAGTTATTCACGAAAGTAAAATTCTAAGGGCATTCTTGAGATTTTACATTGTAAGCTAAAATCTAGTTGGATAAGAAATGATCAATGCAAATCTAATTAGTGTCCAAAAACAGTTATTCCTCATATTTAATTTAAATTTATTAAAAGGATGAGTATTAAATAAATCAAGTTATGAAAAGGATTTTTCCATCCTTTTGAATTCTCTCTACTTTATTCTTTTTCTCTAAGTAAATAAGATGACCTAAAACTTCACTGAGTGCTAAATATGAATTCATCTCATCTAAGTCCTCTCCGAAGTGTATTTGTGAAATTCTTAACGGGGTTAAAGGATTATTTTTAATTAAACTTGATATCTCCTGGAGTCTTTTATCGTGATGTTTTTTAATCTCCATTATCCGTTCATGTGGATCATAAATCACTTCTTGATGAGCTGGAAATATGATTCTTGGATGTAACTTATCTATTCTATCTAAAGATTTTAAATAATGATTTAAGATGTCTTCAAAATCGTATTTTTCATTAAGTTCTGGGTTTACGAGAAAATTTCCTATATGAGGAGTAATTCTAGAAAGGATGTGATCTCCTGAAAATAAAAACTGCTTTTGTTCATCAAAAATGCAAGAGTGTCCTAAAGCATGTCCAGGAGTCCATATCATTCTTAATTTTTTACCCTGTATCGTTATCTCATCACCATCATGTAAAACATCATCAGGTTCATGATATTTCCTGAGATTTGGCCACATCGTGAACCATTGAACTAATCTCTTTCCTTGCTGTTCTGAAATCCCATATTTTATTGCTTGGTTAGCCATTTCTACTGCTGCTTTTTCAATTTCCTTGGAATTATCGGGATTGGTCTCCCATTTCAGTATATCGCTAGTTATTTCACTCATCAGTATCTTAATGTCTGGATTTTTACGCTTGAGCTTTCTGATCATCCCAATATGATCCAAATGATTGTGAGAGACAAAACAATAATCGATATCTTTAGGAGATAAATTTATCTTTTCAAGTTCAGCAAAAAATATTTTTCCCCAATTGCCCATGTCCAAGCCAGCATCAAACATGAAATGAGCATCTCCTGCTTTAAAAATGTACACGTAAACATACTTGACAGGAAATGGAACATCAATCTTTATCTGATATACATCGCCTATTTTTTTCGTTTCAGATTTATAATTACCAGGAACAAACAAAGTTTAAATCATGCATAAATGATTCTATTTATGATATACTAAATAAATAAGGAGATAATTTTTACTTTCTCTTTTTAATCGAAAAATTTAAAAAATAATCAGAGATAAGCTAAACATGTAAAAAACAAGATCTAATCCTAATTTCCACTAAATTATTCTCTGGCTCGTGATTCCTTTTCCTCTTCCTGGTCTTTATCAAAGAAAAGACATTTTTTCATTGAAAATTCTAAGTCCCTCATTTTTCTCTTAATCTCAGCGGGGTTATAATCATGTTTTAACAAGTCCATGATGGTCTCTTTTAAAATCTGTAGATTGTCTACCCCACACTGATAAAACATCTCATCCTTATCAAAATTTAGAGTAAGTATTTCAAACAATCCGTCGAGTGACTGTTTTATCTTCTCGTAATAATCCCACGCCTTTTCCATTTTTGACTCTTCGCTTGTGTCTGTCATAATAATATCAAGGCTTATTCTTTAAGATAATAAACACGGGGAAATAATAAAAGTTTCTCTTATATTTTGAATAAGGTACTCAATTAATTTTATATTCTTATAATCAAAAAAGGTAAAATAATAAAATTTTTTTAATAAAATTTTTTAAAAGACTGATTTAATTTGCTCTCCTAATCGTTGACCATCCTTCCCAGAATTATTGAGAATTTTGAACATTTCTTTTGGATTAACTATCAGAGAAGCATCAATTAATTTTTCCAGGCCAATTCTGGTATTTAATCGTTCATTTTTTTGTAAGTGAAAAATCACTCTTCCCAATTCATTTTTTAATGGTCCTTTTTCAGAGTTCAAACAAAGTCTAAACAATGCTGGGCATACCTCGTCAATTAAATCTTGGTTTACAAGGCTCGCATATTCATATATTTTTTTTCGTTGTTGATCAGAAACCCCTAGTTCTTTAACTTTTTGTGATAATTTTTCCATTTCTAATGACATTTTTTTAATCACTTCCTCTATTTTTCTTTTTTTCTTAATTTTGTTTAATTTTTATGACTGATCTAAGTAAGATCAGTCTAGTATTTAAATTATTTGGGAAATAAATCTGATTGGGTTTTACTAATTTCGTATAAATTGTGATATATGGTAAATTATCAGTAATCCAAATGACGAAAAAGAGAATTGAGTGCCTACTTGATCATGATTGTTGAACAAAAATTCTTTAAAAAATTTCATAAGAAAAAATGACAGAAAAGTTTTTTTTCTTGACTTTTTCGTTACTTCAAACAAGAATTACGATTTTTTCAATCGTCATTCGATTCTTTTAGTAATGAAAAAAAATTATAAAATCACGTAAAAAGTAGGTATTTTTTGATCGGTTTTCATAATTTAATTTTAAAGAATTAGGGAATATGAAAATAGTAGCATGTACAATTGGTGGGTAAAAAGGAGGCTTATAATACGAAATTCCGGCAAAAAACAAATTCATCATATTTCTTAATCGATAGATGCGAT
>SDNN01000004.1 GCA_004524425.1 Promethearchaeota archaeon | reverse complement strand
GGACTGAAGATCGTGTGCGCCCGGTTGCTCTCATCTTCCCGAAAGACGACTCGGTTCGGATGGATGGTTTTGGTTTCTTTTTGATTGAGTTTATCTTCTTTTTCGCCGCCTGGTATGGTGGCTTCGCCGCTAAAGTCGGTTTTGACGACGGTACACTTTTTTCCACCTTCTACCTTCTCGATTTCGCCTTTATTGAGGTATCTGACGAAGAGGCGGAGGATGGAGGTTTTTCCTACCGATATATCGCCCAATAATCCGATGTTGACCATTTTAGGCACCCTCCAATAATTTATTTAGCAATAATTCATAATCATCGATGAGAAACTGTTCGAGGTACGCATTGTTATGGCAATGAATCAACGCTATCATGACCTCCTTGAGGTTTTTGGCACTCTTGATGTACTTTGCAAGGTTATCTGCGGTCGGTTCTTGGGTGAATTCTTTAGCTTTTTGTTCGAACCCGAAGTTTTTTCGTGGGGGCAATGAATTGAAGAATCCGAAGGCAGAATAGCCTTGATGTTGGAAGAACACGAAGAATCGTGATTTAATGTTGGAGATGACTTCCGTGAGAAAGACGGAAGGGTAGATTTCTCCGAGGATCAAGTCTTCATCTTGTTGGATGACGAAGTATGGTGATATGGGCGAGACTTGGCTTCCATACATTTCTTTCGGGGGCAGTGAGATGAATGGCAACTTCTCTTCTACGATGGTCCATAGATCTTCCCTGTTGTTAGCGAGCAAGATTTCCTTGATTTCATCATATGCGAAATAGAAATCAGCCTGAAGTGATAATAATGAACTCAGATATACTGAGAGCGATGCGAACGTGGCTTCTAGTAGAGGTTGTCTACTGCTTTTTTCGGATGGTTTTGCGGCACCTTTCCAGGATCGTAGAGCAGAATATGCAAATCCTTTCACATCGAAAAACTGCCCCGACAAAAAGATAAAAGAGGGCGGTTCTTTCCCTCCGACGGTCAGAAACTTGATGGCTCGTTCAATGAGGGCATCCTCCAGGTTTTGGTCAGAAAACTTGGAGTGGACGCGCGGCATTTGGAGCCATGATTTTTTTTTCTTCGCCAAAATACCAACACTCCTTTAGTTATTATAAATGTAAAAATAGCTGAAACATATTAATTTTTTGTGTTTAAAATACTAATATAATATCGAAATATAATTCTTTGTATATAGGAGGAGTGAGGAGTCGAGGAACGTGCGTGTTGAAGATGGGACCTCGTTTTGTCATGGGGGAGAGGAAGTGCCCAACAAGAGTTCACTGATTTTTTCAGAGACGAGGTCGAAATCGTGGATTGATTTAACGTTGGTGATAATGATTTTTTCAATAAAATTGGTATTTTTATAGTATTCATAGTTTGCTTGTAAGTTGGGAACATCTTCCTTGATTGGGATGAGTGCTCCTCTGAGAAAAATATTGATGAAATCTTCGGAAGATTCAGTGATGCTTCTTTGATCCGGTTCTAAGAATTTGATCTCAATGGTTTCTGAGTCAATAAATTTAAGGATACCCAGCAGGTCTTGATGGTCCTGTGAAAAGATTTTTCGTTTAAGGGAAGTGCCCTTGGTTGCTTCTGTAGAGATATCATCTTTCAAGTACGTTTCCATCATTTTTTCTTGATAAATCTCATCGGCGCGATGGAATGATTTACGGGAGACCATGCTATTGAAATAATTCAAGATATCTTTTATATCATTTATTTCATCTTGTAATTCTTCAAGTTGTTCTCTTTTTCGATAATAGAGATTTTGGAGGGTACTTAATATTTCTGATAATTTTTCTAAAGACACGTCATTTTCTTTATCTTCCATTGAGTTTACACCTGTTTCTACACGAATGTAATTTTTTTACATGCATTTGACTTAGTGATCACATTCTATTACATTCTCAATTAAATATATTTATATTCAATTGATTTATAAATATTGAACCTAATATAGTTAAGTAATTTTTTTTCAGGCGATCACGTTGCAGACCATGATTATCACACCTAATCCAGAGGATCCAGAAGTGCAATTATTGAAAAAGGAATTCAATAAGAAGGGATATAATGTTCGGCACTTCGTTCCTTCAAAAATGGTAGTAAAGGTGAATGTAACCCGTTTTAATCAGTTTTTTGAGGAACTATCACCAAAAGGAGCGCTGGTACGAGGTTTTGGAGCGAACGTCACGCAAAAAATTTTCTTTCGACTGGACATTTTGAGAGCAATTGAAGAATATGGGCTAAGATTAATAAATTCGAGGGAATCCTTGGAAATTGCAAGTGATAAATTCTTAACTTCCTTATTTTTAGAAAAGCACGAGATACCCACTCCCAGGACCGTCATTTGTGAGGATCCACATGACGCTTTAGATTTATTTAATGAATTGGGCGGCGATGTCATATTAAAACCTCTTTTTGGGTCAAAAGGAATTGGCGTGACCCGTTTGAACGATAAAGCATTTGCTGAAAATGTTATATATAGTTTAGGGCATTTAAATGAAGTGTTTTATCTTCAAGAGTTTGTCAAGCATTATAATCGGGATATTCGCATTTTCGTGATAGGTACTGAAGCAATTGCCGGCATGTATCGAGTGAGTGATAATTGGAAAACGAACGTGTTTGCGGGAGCGCGTGTCGAACCATTAGAGTTAACAGAAGAGCTCGAGCAACTTGCTGTAAAGTCTGCTCAAATCACCAAGACTGAAATAGCAGGAGTTGACATTTTGGAAAGTGAAAATGGATTAAAAGTCATAGAAGTAAATTCAATTCCAGGATTCATGGCTTTGCAGAAGGTGACCGACATCAATATCCCCGAAAGGATTATCTCCTATTTTTTGAACACTGTAAAACGTTAAACAATGGCATAAATAAGAAAGTTCCTCATAAAAAAATAAAAAAAATGTTGTTTTACACGAATTCATCAATTAAACCTAAAATAAAAGCAATCACCAGTAATATACAGGCAATGATTCCGCCCCCGAATATTACTAATAAAATGGCTAAAACGAGAAAAGTTATCCAGTGAAATGGGACTATTTCATTACCATTTTTAGATTCCTTTCTTAATCCACATATAATTGTTAAAACGGAGATGACTATCCCTACAATTATAATTATTATAAATGCCCCGGCAAAATAAGTCGGAAGTATGGACGGAAAATATGATATTCCTGCGAGGGCTACAATTTGAAATATTAGCCCTACAATTCCCCCCAATATAACCAGAATTTTAATCAGGGTCTCATATTTATAATGTTCTCTTTCTGACATAATAAGTCATCCTACTTTTTAATAATACTAGATATAAAAATATTAGAATATAAAATAGTATGGTTTTCACTTTAGGAGAGGATACATGCCAAATACGTCTTTAATATTCTAAATCTAGTGTTTTAAAAATCCTATTTTATTCATTGAAAATCTGACACTATATAGTAAATCTTGATATTTTTAACAGCGTGGTGATTTTAAATTAGAATTATATAAGGAACTAAGGAGTAATATTAAATATGAAAAATTTTGAGGATAAAGTAGCAGTAATTACGGGAGCTGCTAGCGGGATAGGTAGGGGGATAGCAAATCGAGCAGTCAAGGAAGGAATGAAAATAGTATTGGCAGATATAGAAGAGAAAGCATTGTCTAAAACTGAAGAGGAATTAAAAGATATGGGAGCAAATGTAATTTCAGTATTGACCGACGTGTCTAAGTCTGAAGATATTGAAGTGTTAGCCAAAAAAACGGTTGATGTTTTTGGAGAGGTTCATTTATTATGCAATAATGCGGGAATTGCCCCCATTGGCGTGAGTTGGGAGTGTAGTCTAGCCGATTGGAGATGGATCATGGATGTAAATTTATGGGGGGTTATTCATGGCTGTAGAACCTTCATCCCGATAATGCAGAAACAGGATAATGAATGTCATATAGTCAATACAGCTTCATTATCTGGATTAATGGCAAATGAGATTGGACAGGGAATGTACGTAGTTACCAAATATGGAGTTATTGGTCTCACTGAAATAATAGAGAAAGAACTAGCTTTATTAAAATCAAAAATCAAAGTTCACGCCTTATGTCCGGGTATGGTAAAAACAAACATATTAGATTGCGAGCGTAATCGTCCGACCGAATTATGCGTGGAAAATGAGGAACGAATAGTTCATCCTGAATTGGAAGAAATAGAAAAAGCGATACTTGAACTAGGGGCGGATGGAGAAACTCCCAATAGGGTGGGAGACATGGTATTCGAGGGGATTAAAACAGGATTATTTTACATTTTAACCGATACAAAACTCTATTTCAAGAGAATGATAAAAGATAGAATGGAGCGAATTCTAGAAGCGTATTCCCAAAACAAACAAGTCCATAAGACAATAGAAAAAGATTCATGATTCATATAAGTGCTTATTAACAATGGGTAAAAGCGCGCATGTAACTGCTTGCGTTAAGATTTCTGTTCTTACGATGACATTTTTGCTCAAATAGCTTATCGCTCCCGCTTCGTTTTTGAGGTTTTCATTTTCCGCCAAACGCCCCATTAAATCTCCGATCTCCACTTGAGGATTTGAAAGGATCTCATTGATGATGGAGGGAGGATATTCAAACCCAATCCCAGAACCTATCGTGAGTTCTTCATTTTCATCCATGATGATACAAAATTGGAAATCCATGTAATTGGATCTTGCTATCGGGATTTTTACCAATCCTGCCTCGATTCCTACCCCATAAATCCCATGTTTTATTCTTTTTCTGTTTATTAGATACTCTAGAGCAACTTGGGCCCTATTTTTAGCACCTCTTATAATTTGATTGATTCCAATTGGTTGATCGGGAACTCCTGAGGCTGCTTTAATTTTATGGATCTTAAAATTTTCAAAATAGAGGCTAAATGCGTTTTTTACCGAATTAACTTTTGTGGGATTCAGCGACCCAACACAAATATTAAACCGTGCCATGATAACTTCTCGTCTTTTCTAATGAATTGAAATTGACATGATGAGAATTCAAAATATATATTTAAATTAGGATAGTTATTATAAAATATTTATAATATAACCTCAAAACATTTAATGATTATTCATGACACAAAATTTATCAGACCTAGACATATTGCATGGCATCTTAACTTCATTGTTTGTCTTTATTTCTATTTTGGTGGCACTTCGCATTTTATCCCGGTACTATGAGCATAAGCATAAAGAATTAATAACTGTTGGACTTGCTTGGATGGCTATTAGTACTCCATGGTGGGGAAATTCTTTTTCTTTTTTACTCTACATGACAATGGGTTTAAAACTTGATTTATTCACCTATCTTTTTATTGAAAATGCATTTGCTCCTTTAGCTCTCATATTTTGGATTTATTCATTTACTACTTTAGCTTATCCAAAATTAGTGAAGAAATTAACGATTTTATTTTCATTAATTTGCATTCCTTATGAAATATTTCTCATAACAATGCTAGTTATTAATCCGGAATTTATTGGGACTTTAGTGGAGCCATTCGATTCTCAACACACCTTGGTACCAAATGCATTTAGGGTCTTTGCTATCTTTATAGTATTATTAACGGGAATTCTCTTCTCCAAAAAATCGATGAGTTCAGAAGACAAAAACATTCAATGGAAAGGCAGATTTTTTTTGATTGGAATAATCTCCTTCACAATCGGAGGATTATTAGATACGGTATTAACATTCACTCCATTAGAATTAATAATTGTAAGAGCCTTGTTGATATCCAGTGCATTTGAATATTATTTTGGATTCTTTTTGCCTGATAGAATAGCCAACTTGTTAATTAAAAATAAGTAACCCATTTTATTTTTTTTTTCCTAGGATTTATAGCAGTTTTTACCAAAATAGAATTATTAACTAATTTTAAAATAATAAATGTTTTAATAAATTTAATGAAAAACACCTATAAAATTATCATATCTTCATCTCTTTTTATAGTTAGTTTTCTTTTCTTCGTTTTATATATTCAAAGCACGCAGGTTTTGATTTATAATTCTCCAAAAATCTTAGTTTTTAGATTTTTAACAGTTATCTTATTTAATTTCTTTTTTTATTCCCTTATCCTTTTGTTTAGAATTGATTATTTCAAATTAGTTTTTAAGGTCGTCTTAATATTCATTGTTTTATCATGGATTATACTTTACGTGATTGCTTTTTTCCCCGTTTCGTGGTATTTTTCTCACGTTTGGGATGGGATAATGATTTTCACATTTTCCATGATATCCCCTGCCTTAATCATGTATGTTATTTATTACATTAGAAAGAGTACCTTCAGGTACGAATCTTCAAGAATACTGGGTAAATATCATTTACACGAGGGCTTCGTGGGTATTATTTTGATTATAGTTTCAATTAGTCTATTGATCTTGCGATCTCAACTGTTATTCCTAACAAATCCCTTATGGAGGAGATTGAGCTTTATATTCGTGCTGGTTCAGATTTTTTCAATTCTATTCATTTATGTTGGCAGTTTCTTTTTGTTTCGTGATTGGGATGATATTACGAGCCTCAAATTCATAGAGATTAAAGAAACTAAGACTAATAGAGATATAACAGGCGACTATAAGGTTTTTTCAGAAATTTCTCAAGATGATTTGCATTTCTTTACAATTCCATGCATTTTATTGTACCCTTTTGGAATCTTATTAACAATAGTCTCAATAAATCTAATCATTTACGGTTCAAATTTCATTTTAATTCATGCCATTGAGCTGGAAGAGGAATTATACATTTATGCTGGTTACTTTTCTTGCTTTATAGCAGGTGGCTTGATAGGAATAGATTGGCTCAGGATATTTAAAATCATTTATCCTGAGATTTATGATGAATTAGACGCAATTATTAAAGAACTGAAGGATTCTCAATAATCGTATCAGGAAAATGATTTATAACAAACTAACGTGAAATTCATCCCTGAGAATTTTAAATAATCTTTCCATGGGAAGTCCTATCACATTTGAAGGTGATCCGCGAATATATTCTATGAATAGACTCGCCTTTTCTCTAATAGAATATGCTCCTGCTCTTCCTTTCCACTCCCCTAAGTCGATATATGACCATATTTCTTCCTCTTCTAAAGGAAGAAACTTAACTACAGTACGCTCGTGATCAACCACCATTTTTGGATTAAAAGTTTCAGTCACAGCTATGCCAGTAATGAGGGAATGTTCGTTAGACGATAATTTTTTTAATATCAAGAAAGCCTCTTCTTCATCTTGCGCTTTGCCAATTATCTCTCCATTCAACTCCACTATTGTATCAGCAGCAACTATGATAGAATCTTTTTCAGCCTTGATTAATTGTTTTTTGGCAAAATTAGATTTAGCTTTTGCCAATTGTTTTACCAATTCAATTGGATCGGGTATTCTATTCATGTAGCTTTGTTCATCTATATTTGTTATGAAAATCTCAAAATTAAGTTTCGCTCTCTCAAAAAGCTTTTTTCTATCGACAGATTTTGATGCTAAAGTGATATTTTTCATATGATTTTTCTTAAGGTTGTTAGTTTTTAATTATAGATGATTAGAAAATTTTATTTAGAAATTGCATCCTATTGATCTCAAGCTTATAAATCTAAAATAATGATCATTAAAGTAACGAATGTTTGTTGAATATTTTTACTTGTATTTTTTCGTGCTTCTAATTTCATATTTTTTACTTCTTTTTGGATTTGTTTATCTTTCAAATAAATTAGATATTTTAAATGTTATTTTAGGTTTTGGGGCTCTATTATTTGTTTTTACAAATATCTTGATAATTTTACTGTTAATGAGACCCGTTAAAACACTTCAAGACGAGTTGCTTCCGCTGTTCCTGTCAATTCTTCTCTTGCCATTAGTATTTATAGCAATCTCTATTATAACTTCAACAATATTGGTAAGATTTTATAGATTTTGGAAAAAGGATGATAGTAGCGGAAGATTAGAGGAGAAATGGGCAAAAAGAGTTGAAGTACGTAGTAAGGTAAGAGATGATGTGTATAGAAAAATCAATCACGTGTTTATTTTCATCAGTTTGTTAATTATTTGGTATCTAAGTTATATCATGGTAAGAGAATTCATCGATGAGGAGCGCCAAAATGGGATCAAAATAGATCCCCAAAATACTAACATGCTCTACTTGTACGAGAGCTTGCTCATGGGATCGAAATCGATTAATGAGCTCCTCTTTGGTTTGGAATGGTTTTATTATGTCTTGTTTTTCTTTTTCTATGTTATGTGCTTAGTCATGTTAATAAATGAATTGACCAGGAAGTCCAAGAAACTATCATTTCCCTTTAATTTTTTTCCCAATCTCATCATGTCTCATGAGGAAAAAAAATCATATGGTACCTATCTTTATTTTAGCATTGGTCACATGTTCTCAGCTTTTATTTGCCCCCCCATGGTTTTTTTTGCCATATTGGGAATGAGTTCTCTAGGCGATCTTGTGACGAGTCAGATAGGGATACGATATGGGAGGAGACATATTAAATGGAATCCCAGAAAAACACACGAAGGAGCAGTAGCTGGTACAATCGTATCTTTCATCATATCTATTATATTTGTTGGAGTAATTTATGCCTTGATTTTTGCGTTAGCATTTTTAATTTTTGATATAATTACAAACAAACCAATAAATCTAAGTGATAATTTACTTACTCCAATAGGCTGTGCTTTAATTTTCGTACTAATCCGATTTACCTTCGATTTAGATTACAATTCATGCATCCTAATTTTTCTATTTAGATGATTGATAATTAATCGGCTTTCACAAAAATTTTTATTTGTTCAAACGTAAACACATTTTAAATTTCTAAATTAATTAATAAAAATTATAATTGATTACATTTCTTTAGAGTTTTTAATCTTAAACCGTGTTGAAGACCCCATGGAAGATAAAGCACTTAAAAAAGCACAAGTAACCAATAAAATAGAGCAAAACAAAGAGGATACTTCAGAGATTAATAAATTAGATTTAGCATATTTAGATTGGATTTTTGATAAAGAATGGTTAAGAACTAAGAAATAAATTAAAAAGTTGTATAATTAGATAGGAACATGTATTACATATTTACCACTGCGATTTTTATAGTATTTTCTGTTTTTACTCTTCAATATACTATTAAAAATAGAAAAGAAAAGTTAGAAAAAAATCTTTTATCAAGTGAAATCATTATAAGCATGCTATTTTTATTAGCAGGAATATTATTTCCTTTCATGATTCAATCTCATTCTTCAGAATTATCTCAAAATACATTAAATTTTTTATGGTTATTGACTGCATTGATATTAATTATTGAATTACTAGTGTGGATTGCCGTGATCATGTATAATGCAGTCATTTCAAAAAAAGATGCACAGATCATGGCCGAAAGAAATTATGTTGATTTTTGTAAGGATATTGAGGAAAATAGAGTCTATGATTTAAAAAGTGATATTACCCGGAAGTTGCTTCATTTATTTACCGTTTTTGTGATCTTTTTTTTCTGGTTTCTCGGAGCCATTCTTGATAATTTAGGATGTCTTGATGAATTCGGAGGGCTGGATAGATATAGCTTTGCTTATTGGCTTATAATTACTGTAGGATTTGCGTTTGTGATCATGTTCCAAATAGCCGATCTAGCACGGCTGAATGCGTTTTACACGTTACCGAAATGGGCAAAAAATTGGTATTGCAAATCAATGAAAGATAATGAGATGGATACTTTTGTTGCTTCAACTCCCATGGTTCTCTCTTTTGTCCCTTTTATATTTTTACCGTTTCCATTATTTGCAACAATTGCTTTAATTACTACAGGGGCAGATGGTGCTGCAGCAATAGTTGGCATGAAATTTGGAAAGCATAAATTTAATGATAATTCTGATAAGACGATTGAAGGTTATATAGCAGGCGGTTTTTCGACGTTTATAATAGTTATAGTAATGTATTTATTATTTCAGAACACTTTGGATTATGATTTCTTAAAAGCAATTATAATGGCAATAATAGCTACAATTATCTTTTTAACAGTAGATGCTTTTACACGAAACATGTGCGATAACATGTTGAATCCACTTTTGATAGGAATAGGATTATCTATTATTTACTTATTATGATTTAGATCGTAATAAAAGAAGAAAGAGCTAACCTCCAAAAAAGATATAAATAAACGAGATATCATCTCCATCCTTTAGAAGAGTATTTAAAAATTCATCATGTCGATAACTTTGGCCATTTATAATTATAGAGAGCATTTTATGTAATTCTTCTTTACTTTTTTTATCCCATACTAATTGTTTAAACTCCTCCCCATATTTTTCTTGAAAATATTCTAAGAGCTCAATTAATTTCAATTCCTTTTCGAAAGTTAAGATTTGATTAGATTTTTTGGCTAACATGCTAAAGGGTGGTTCCATGTGAATATGATACTCCACTTTCTTTTTACTTATTTTAATCCCCCATATGAAATTACTAACACTGCTATGTTGAAAAAATTAAAAAAAATATAAAATTTTATTGTTGATTTTTTATAATCTGATTGAAAAAAAGAGAAAAAATAATTTTCATTGAAATAAAATTAAAGTTAAATTGACTTTAATCATCATCATCAGCATCTACGTCTCCTTTTAATAAACCCTTACCGAATTTCTTTAATCCTTTCTTGAAATCTTTTTTAACTCCTTTAAATTCCTTTTTTATTCCTTTCTTTACCTTTTTTTTAGCTTTCTTTTTTACTTTCTTTTGTGCTTTTTTCTTATCCTTTTCCTTATCTTCATCTCCCATTAATATCACATCTCTACCATATTTGAGACTTAAAATTACTATTTTTTAAAGAATTAAAATACAATAAAATAATGTAATTTTGGTGTTTATAAATTTTAGCAAGTAAAATTATTTGAACAAAAAAATAAAAAGAGATTTTTTATTTTGAAATTTTATATCTAACTTATCTTAACTAATCTTCTTCCTGTATTTCATCAGCTGCCATTTTGACTCCTTCCTTGGCACCTGCTTTAGCCGCTTTCTTTCCAGCCTTTTTAACTCCTTTTTTAGCTTTCTTTTTTAAATCTTTTAGTTTTCCCACTATTTTTACACCGTATCTTTTTACAAAATTCTAAATAATGTTCAATATGAGACATTATTAGAGATGAACAAATTAATTGTTTATAAATTTATTTTTTTGTAATATTTCTTTATATACTGAGAACTGAAGAAATATCAAGCATCTAATGAATTCTGACTTTTTTTAATATTGATAATCTCCTGCATTAACATGATAATTTTCAATAATTTCTCATTCATTTTTCAATCGATCTTTATATAATTGCATGCAATTAAATATTGTGTTCGACTAAATTTTCATTTCACCTGATTACCGTCGAAATTTTAGAGATTATTAAAGTTGTAACAGAAATTTTATAAAATGAATAAAAATAAAGATAATTAAAAAGAGGAAAGTCGATAATGGCATCTGTTATTTTTATTTCTGAAGAAAATATCAGGAATGCGTGGCTATCAGCACTTAGTCAGGTTTTAATCAATGGAGATGATATAAAAACAGAATATGACAATCCAGAAGATCCTCCCTCCAAGGATTCCACGGTATTAATTGAAGTTAAGAGCCCCATGAGCAACCCAATCATGAGAGGCACGAAAAAATTGACTATAAAATCAAAGTTCGGTAATTCATATGAGGTGTATGGCGCCATGGCTGACACTTTTTTGATTGGTTCGATTCAGAGCGGATATATTGAGGAAATATTGGAAGGAACCAATGATCATTATATCTGGGATTCAGATATGAGTTTTCCTTACTCATATCATGACAGAATTTTTAGTTATACCCCATTCTCTTTAGAGGATTCTATTCATGTATCCCATAAATTAGAGTTTGTGGATAATGAACATGTAAAAAATCATCAAAAATTAATAAAAGCGGAAAAAATTAAAATCACCCCAGAATCCACTGTTTGGAGAATTAACAATGGAATGGAAATTGATCTTGATAAGAAAATTACAGAACAAATAGGGGTTGAAAGCATTCCCTTAGCTCTCATTAAGTTTCCAAAAATTGATCAAATAAACTACATTGTTCAGAAGTTAAAAAAAAGCCCTTATTCTCGTAGAGCGCAGGCCATTACTTGGAGACCTCTCGTGGATCCATATCACATTGATCCTCCTTGTCTCCAAAGGATTTACATGAGGGTAAAAAATGAGAAATTAATAATGCAAACCACCTGGAGAAGTAGGGATTTATTTAGAGCCTGGGAGGCAAATGTTAATGCCATGGTAAGGATTCAAAAATTAGTTGCCGAGGAGCTTGGGTTAGAAATGGGTCATTATTTAGATTTTAGTAATTCTCTTCATATCTATGGAGTCAATCTACCGGATGTGAAGGACATGCTTCATAGAATGAAAAAAAGGGGAGAAGATCTTCCAGAAGATATTCTGAATTTGATCAGTTAAATCAAAATAAAAGAATGATTTAAAAAATACTTGGAAATATCTTTTTGGTATTTTCAAGAATTTGATTTTCTAATTCATCTACAGGAATTTTTTTGATTTGAGAAATCGAGTTCATTACTTCATTTATCATTGATGGAGTACCTATACTCCCAGAATATTCCACTGGCCCATCACTTTCAAGTAACAAGCGGTTTTTATCCACATTGAGAACGACTTCTTTGACTGCGGGAGAATATTTAATTGCAGGAGTGATAGAAAAATAATAGCCTCTCTCTATACCTTGTTTAAGATATTCTTCTGGTCCACTATACCAATGGATATTGATATTTGGTAAATCATAAGAGGGTAACATGTCAAATACGAGTTTTTCAGCTCCTTTTGTGTGTAAATTGACGGGCAAGTTCACATCTTGGGCGAGTGATAACATTTCAGCGAATATCTTTTCTTGCAGGGGCCATAATTCTTTTTGTTTGATGAAGTAATGGTCTAAACCTATTTCTCCAATGGCGCAAATATCATCCTTGTGATCTTTTATCAAAGTTACTACGGAATTTAATTGAGATTCGATCTCCTTATTTATCTTTACTTCTTCGGGATGGATTCCTAATGCTGGATATATCTGACTATATTGACTAGATGTTTTTAATACTCTTTCAAGACCTAATGCACTCATGCCTACAGAGATAATCTTACTAACTCCTACCTCTTCTGCTTCTTTAATTATTTTATCTAATGCGATATAAAGATCACAATGACAGTGCACATCTACAAGCATTTTAATCATTTATTGTTTAATTTTTATAGATAATCCAAAATAACTTAATCTAAAAAGAGAGATTAATATCCTTTTAGGAATATATCTATAATTCGGTTAATTTTTCCCTTAATTTTGCAATTTCCATGACTATCCTAAATTTCCGTGAAGTTACAATTTCATCAGATTCCACAATTACTTTAAGTTCTTCCAATCTTTCCAGTAGATAATCCTTTAGATCTACTGATTTTTCAAATTTAGGCAATAGTTTTTGTTTAGCAACCTTTTTTAGTCTTAAAGTAGAGATAGCTTTTGCCAGTTGCATTTGAAACCCTTGGTGTGAACTAACTTGCTCAAGAGAATCAAAGGATTTTTTTAATCCATCTATAAAAGATTCTATGTCCTCAACGTCTATCTTTTCTTCTGCCATTTTGTTGGGAAATTACACTACCTAGGAATATATAAAATAAATAATTGTCATAATTTAAAATTTTTAGATTAAAAACTATAATTTTTTAAATTGACGACTCCAATGAGTTTAACCCTAAAACCATAATGTATTAAACTTTTCAAGATTAATTCTAAATTAAATACATACCAAATTTTAAATTAAGAGTGATTGTCATGCAAATGAAGTTTATAGTAATGAATTCCGAAGACAATTGTGCCACTAGTCTGACAGAAATTGCTGAGCATGAAGAAATTGAAATAAATGGTGGGAAAATGATTAAGATTAATCAAAAAATACCTTTGGGGCATAAATTCGCTTTAGAAGATATAAAAACCGGGGATCTTATCAAAAAATACGGTCAGATCATCGGTATTGCCACTGAAGATATTCAACTAGGCGATTGGATACACGTGCATAATATGAAAAGTCATTATTTAGAAGAGGTGGTAAAATGACTGACGAATTCATGGGATTTGAAAGACCGAAAGGAAAGGTTGGTATTAGAAATAAAATTGCGGTCATATCATCAGTTATTTGTGTTAATCGAGTTTCCCAAGAAATAGCAAATAGAATAGAAAATGGAGTAGCAATAACTCATCCTTTAGGTTGTGGACAATTCGGACCAGATTTTAAATTTACATCCAGAACCTTAATCGGTTTAGGAAACAATCCAAATATTTATGGTGCTATAGTGGTAGGATTGGGATGTGAAAACATGAGTAATAAATTGATAGCGAAAAACATCAAGAGATCTAAAAAACCAGTGGATTTTTTCAACGTTCAAGATATTAAAGGAGGTACTGTAGCTGCCATAGAAAAAGGTGTTGAGATTGGAAAAAAAATGGCCGAAGAAGCTAGTGAATTAAAAAGAGAACCATTTGATTTTTCCAATCTTGTGTTGGGACTTGAATGTGGTGGTTCAGACTCAATTTCAGGAATAACTGCTAATCCAGCAGTAGGAATTGTCTCTGATAAAATTGTAGAGTTGGGGGGTACGTCCATTTTGCCTGAATTTACAGAATGGATCGGGACGGAGCACTTGCTCATGGATCGTGCAGTGAATGAAAAAATAGCAGAAAAGATTGATTCCACTTTGGGTACCTTCTTGGATAACACGATGAGTTTAGGGATTGATTTTAGGGGCATACAACCCACCCCCGGAAACATTGAAGGGGGATTAACCACTATAGAAGAAAAATCTTTAGGTACCATTGCAAAAGCGGGGAAAGCACCAATCCAGGGAGTTCTAGAATATTCTGAATCACCCAAAAAAAACGGATTATGGCTCATGATTGAACCTGGCTTAGATGTTGAGTCCATGACAGGTTTAGCCGCTGCAGGAGCCCAGGTTATTATAATGACCACTGGGAGGGGAAGTCCTTGTGGTAATCCGGTTGCACCAGTAATCAAAAGCTGCGGTAATCCTAAAACCTGTGACTGGATGGCATCCAACATCGATGTGGATGCGAGCAAGATCATAACAGAAGGGCTAAAAGTAGAAGATGTCGCTAATGATCTATGGAAAAAGCTTATAGCTACTTGTAATGGAGAGAAAACGCATGCTGAAGAATTAGGATTTGAAGATCTTGCAATTTGGCGTTGTACAGCAGCTCCTTTCCAGATGTTTACGCCAAAAAAAGATTAAAAAGTTGATTTTTCGTTTGATTAATTATTAATTATTTTTTCCTTAATTTTTTCGATATTGTCAATAATATCCTTTATTGATTGAAATATAAAATCTGGTGAATGTTTTAAAAATTCTTCACGTGAAAAAATTCCCGTTAATACCCCTATTGTAACTACTCCAACTGCTTTTCCCATTTGGATGTCACTATGCATATCGCCGATCATTACGATATTATGAAGAGGAATTGCCATTGCATTAGCCGCTTTAATTATACTCTCGGGATCTGGTTTCAAGTTTTTTACTGAATCCCGAGATATGATTTTACCATCAAACTTTTGGTAGAATGTCGGAAATTTTTTTAATCTATCATCAACTTCCTTTGCAGAGGAAGTAGTGGCAATGGCATAGTCATATCGATTTGGATATGAGTCCAGATATTCAATTAATTCTTCAGTTCCATCATATAGTTTTATTTTCTGAATCTCTTCCTTGAAAATACTATTTGCCATCTTTAATGCTTTCATTCTTTGAAAGAAAGATAATCCTAATTTTTTAAAAATTGCCCACATTATTTTAGCACCTAAGTTTTTTCGATTTTCGCCTTGCATTATCTCATATTGGAGTTCTTCTATTTCCTTTTCTAGTTTTTCATTAGTTTTGATATTAAATCGCTGATAGAGTTTTTTCTTTATTACTTCTCCAATATCGGTGCTATTAATCAACGTTCCGTCTAAGTCAAAAACAAATCCAATTTTCTCAACCATTTTAATTATGAAATGACATTTATCTATAAAACATTTTGATTTTAAAATAATAATAGTGAAAGATAGGGATAATCAGAATGAATTTAACTTGTTCATATCACGGCATTCAAAAAGATTTCAGCCATCGTGTCTAATACTTGTTTTTTTAATTCTTTATCAAAAACTCTAATTTTATCAGATAATTCTATTTGGATTGACTGACTACCAACTATATTAGATGCACCATATTTTTGGGTGATGTAACCTCCAGTTAATATATATTCTCTCCTTCGTGGATGCCCAGGTGCTATCGGAATATTTAATTTAATAAATTTTTTTATGAGGTCACCTCGAAAATTCTTGTCTCTTTCCCTTAATTTAACATCATGAGGAAATAAGGAGGTTAAATTATTCGTGCCCAAAACTATGTCCACTTCTCTAAAACCTGTAGGGCGTTTATGCTGTTCAAATCCGTGCAAATCAATCAATATTGATTTTTTAAAATTAGAAATATTGTAGTAAATGAGTTTTTCTAATTTTTGATGGTAATGATCATAAAGTTTCTTAGCCAATTTCGAATTTGGATCAAAAGCTTCTGATTCTTCTCTATTTAGATCTAAATGACTTCGATGAATTTTTGACATGACATAAGAAGGACTTTTCAATGATGAAAAAATTTCTCGAGATTTCTGTTTCATGATAGAAACTAACTCATGAGCTAAGCCTATCGTGTATTTATCAATTCCAAGAACTCCATTATTTCGCTTAGGAATTTTCTCAAGTTCAATTGTCCCTCCATGTGGTACAGAAATTATAATGGGAATTGAACCTTTCTTCACCCGTATGAAGGTTTCTATATTATTCATTTTCTCTTAATTAATAAAAAGTATAAAAATAAAAAAAAGTTGTAAAATGGTTTTATGATATTACTGGTGAATTTAAAAAGGTCAATTCCCGTAATATGATAAATACTCCAAGCCATACAGCAAAGCAGATTATTCCAAAAGTATAATAGGGCCACAATTTCCAGTGTTTTTCAAAGGTAAAATAAGCAAAAAGCCAAGCAATCAGTCCACCAAGGAGCCCCATTATTATATCGGTAAAAATGTTTTGGAAGCTGTCCAGTCTATTCTCGAATTTCAAGTCCAACATGAAAAGGAGAGTGTTTTCTAGTACTTCCCAAGCAATCAAGAGGATAAGAGTGATTATGAATACAAATAAGAGGGAGAATATAGGTGTAGACCCTCTAGCTTTTGGAATCGTGTAGAAAAGGGAAAAGAAAAGAAAAATTGCAATTCCAAGGCATATATGGCCAATTGAATAAAAATCGAACCAAGAAGTTCCAACTTCTGAGACTTCCGTTGCTACCAGCCAATTAAAAAGTGCCATCTTTAGGTTTCACATAAAGAGTAATGTAGTTTACAATTACATAGAGATTTTATTTTATAAATCTTTTTTAAACCAATAATTAAAATTATCAAAAAATATCAAGATATTATTTTAGAATTGCATTATAACGCTTGAGTAAAAATTTGAAAAAAAAGATCGCTTTTGTGGTTTATTATTCTAAACAAAACAGGTATAGTTTCAATGCTTTAATTGGAGCCTTAGAAAAAATCCCATTCTTCAACGATTTGGACATTTATTTCATTGAAAGTGAGTTAAATCTCTTTAAAAAACTAAAGGTTATTAGCACTAATCATGAAAAAGTTCTTGTGGGAATATCCTTCTTTTCTACTCAAATTTGGGATACTCATAAATTAATTAAGGCACTTCAGAAATCTTTTGGTGATGAAATAATCTATTTGGCAGGTGGACCGCATCCCACTGGCGATCCAAGAGGCACCTTGAACATGGGATTCGATATTGTTGTTATTGGTGAAGGTGAAGAAACCATCATAGAATTATTTCAAAGACTTCATAATGATGAAGATTATGAAAAAATAAAAGGATTAGCTTATCGAAATGATAATGATGAATACATCTTTACAGGAAAAAGGAGCCCCGTTAATCTTGATGACTATGCTCCTTTTCCGTGGAAGCAAGACAAATTTGGAGCTATAGAAATTACAAGGGGGTGTCCCTATTTATGTTATTTTTGTCAAACCCCCCACATTTTAGGGACTCATCCTCGACACAGGAGTATCGAATCAGTTGTGAAATATGTTAGAATGATGAAGGAAAAAAATCTCACGGATGTAAGATTCATTTCTCCCAACGCATTTTCATATGGTTCAAAAGATGGAAAAAAGCTAAACTTAGCCAAATTAGAGCAACTATTACAAGCAATCAAAAAAACTATTGCTCCACGGGGCAGGATCTTCTTAGGATCGTTTCCTTCCGAAGTAAGACCTGAACATGTTAATGTTGACACATTAGAGCTAATTAAAAACTACTGTGATAATGATAATATCATTATTGGTGCACAGTCTGGTAGTCAAAAAATGCTGAATCTGTGTCATAGAGAACACACTATAGCAGATATTCATGAGGCGGTACGACTAACTTTGGAACATGGATTAAAAGCTAATGTGGACATGATCTTTGGACTACCTGGTGAGTCAAAAAATGATATAAAACTTACAATTAAACTAATGAAAACATTAACACAAATGGGAGCTAGAATTCATACCCATTCATTCCTTCCTTTACCTCAAACGCCATTTGCAAAGAAAAACGTGAAAAAAATTGATCACGCTGTTAAGAAAGAGATTGAAAAGTTGACATCTGCTGGACATGCGTTTGGTGCGTGGAAAAAACAAGAAAGATTAGCAAAAAAATTATCAAAATACCTCATAACAAGAAAACTGTAACGAGCTCATCATTCTTGATTTAAAATGACACGGTCATTTTTGATGTAAATGAATCCTTCTTTTGATAGTTGTTTTAGAATTTTATTCAACTTTTTTTGCTCAATCTTTAATTCATTTTGTAAATCCATCAATTTTAATTCAGGTTTCTTGATGAGGAGTTTTAAGATTTTCCCTCTTAATTGCCTGTTAGATCCTTTAAAGGGTTTTTGCTTTCTATAGTGAGCACTTCTCTTGTTAAGTTCTGGAAGCGTCTTTTTGAGCATTACTCCATAATCCATGAGAGCATAATACCATTCCCGAGGATTTTTTTCATCAACTGTTTTTTTTACAATTAGCAATATATCATTATCTTTGATTGATTGCTTTTTGGGGAAAAAAAAGTAGATATAAACATTTCTTATGTTTGTTTCAATAAAATAGGAAGGTTTATTATACGCAAAAGTATAAATAGAACAAGCTGTATTGTGTCCTATTTGAGGAAAAGACTTTAAAATTTCTATTGACTTCGGAATTTTACCTTCATGTTCTTTCATAACAATATCAGCAATTTTCTTTAATGCGATAGCTCGTCTATTATATCCTAATCCTTGCCAGGTTTTTAACACCTCATCAACTGAACTTTCTGAAAGAGCTTTTATATCTGGAAATATATTTAAGAATTCAACATATTTCTCAGAAACCCTACTTGTTTGAGTCTGTTGCAGCATTATTTCAGACACTAATACCTTATAAGGATTCATGTTTTTTCTAAAAGGAAAGTCTCGATAATGTTGCTTATAATACGAGTAAATAATGTCCTGAAATGCTTGAATGACTTTTGAATTCAACCCGTGTTTTTCATATAATGCATGAAAATCAGTGATAAATATTGCTTTATTATTCTCTATTTGAAGGCACCAAGCTTTATGTTTGAATAAGATAATACAAGAATAAACATTAATTTAGAGATTTTAAAATATAAATACTTGTAGTGTCTTTAGACCCGTATAATCTAGATTTTTTTTTATTCCGAATTGAATAGAATTGAATAGGATTAAGCTTATTATTTCCAATAATCTCTTCCTCTCCAAGTATCCTTAATGTCAAATGTCATTAATTCCTCTGGATATGGTTCAAAGAATGTCTGATCTTGTAAATAATTTTGATTAAAGCGAACTGTCCAAGACTTTAATATCAGATTAATTGCAAATAATGGTATCCAGCCAGCTCTATACTTTTCCAACTCATCCAAAAAATAAGCCTTTTCCTCATGGGTTAAATTCTTAGAAAAATAACCTAGCGAATGCATCAAAACATTAATATTTGAAGTGTATTTTGGAGGAGATTCTAGCAATGTACATAATTTCTTCTCATATTCATTCACAACCTCTTTGAAATTGAGTTTTTGGGGATTTGCTACTATTCTTCCAAGTTCTCTCATCTTTTCTTGGCTGAATGCTTGAAATAAAAATTTATTCTTAGTTTGATATTCGACCAAGGAATGCATTTCATTTGATTTCTTGACTTCCCTTAAATCTGCCATTGTATATAATTTAGTGAGAAAGTGCTCTCTTATCCGGAAGTTTTTCAATCTTCCTTCCGTCTCCATGGCCAGATTGCCATATTTTTCAATAATTGCACCACCAAAGAATCCAGGACCTCTTCCTTCCGTAGATGCTCCTTTTTGAGGTCCTGACAAGTATTTAGTTTGAAATAATCCACAAGAAGGAGATTTAGATTTTAAAATGAAACCATCCACGATTTCCAAGGAATCTAAAAATTTCGATGAAAAATCATTCATTAATTCTGTAACATCGCGTCCGGTACTTGGTTGAACCAATCTCTTCTCACCATTCTCTAATACAATCCGGATTGGATCCCTTGGTGCGCCCAAGCCAATTTCAACTTCAGCACATACCGGAATGAATTCGACATGACTTTTTAAAACTTCAACGACAGAACTTCTAATTATGTTTCCATTCCATCGACAATAATCGAATTCAATACACTTACTTACCACTATTTTGGGTTTAATCCATTTACTTGATGCCACGTCATTCAACTTTTATTTATATATCTTTCTATATATTGTTTTAAATTAAACTTTCTCTTTAGTCCATCATAACTCATGTATCTAACTTTTCCGAAGATTTCTCTTTCCTTCCAGGCTCTATCATGAACGCCTCCTATGCTCCAGGCAACTCCAACATAGCCATTAGGATCTCGACCATCAATTTCATACTTATCATTGAGATATAGGGCAATTTCTAAAGCCTTTTCTGGAGTCTTTGTCCATTCAAGAATTTTTTTTCCCCAATACATTCGCATGTAACCGTGCATTTTTCCCTTAGTCACCATCTCAATCTGCGCTGCATTCCATGCGTCATCATGGGTTTTAGCACCTTCTAATTCATCTAATGAATATAGATACTCCCTTTTATCCTTTTCATGTTTTTTTAATGTTTGTTTAGCCCAAGGAGGAAATGAATCGAACTTATCATACTCTGGCGTATAAAAACAGAAATTGTCCGAAAGTTCACGCCTTACCACCAATTCTTCCAAGAAGGCATTTTTAGATTTGCCATTTTTCTTAATTTTGTTGAGTTCTAAAACGATTCTTTGAGCAGATATTTGTCCAAAATGAAGATAGGGAGATAACTCAGATTGCCCATTTTTATTGGGATCATTCCTGAGAGCATCATAATCAGCTAATTTATCCTTCATGAAATTCTTTAATTTTTCAGCAGCGGCTTTCTCACCGGATTGTATCCAATTTATAGGTAAAACTGAAGGATCAATCTTTAAATGTTTTTTTAAACCCTCCCAATTAATTCCAAGATCATTCTCAAGTGATTTATCTGGCATTTTTTTCATGGGAGGAAATTCATCGAGATATTGTGGTAAAAGCTTTCGAACTTTAGGTCTAAATGTATAAGCAGCATATTCCCTTTTAGGAGATGCTGTCCAACAAGGAATGATGTTATGAGTATCGACCTCATAGAAATGAATTGTTAGTTTTTCCTTAATGCTTTTTATCCAGTTACGCTTTATTCTTAGAGGTGAAAAATCAGTTATTAAACATCCAACATCATTTTCATCAATGAATTTTGGAATCTCTTGTTGAGGAAACCCACTCATAATCTTGAAGGGAATATTTAATTCTGTTAACTTTTCATGTATTTGCTCTAAACCTGAAAGCATGAAGTCGTATTGTCTTAAAGTAGCTCCTAAAAAAGAAGGTATTAAGCAAAAGATGACCATCATTGGTAATTTTTCTCGAATGGCCATGTCCTGAGCAAAAATTAGAGCCCAATTATCATTAACCCTTTGGTCCCTACTCATCCAATATACTATAGCCCCTTTTGATTTCTTAGGTTTGGATAAATTCCGCACTCGAGTTTTCTTCATAATTTGGGAATAATCATTTTTGGAAGGTTAAAAGTTTAAATTAAATCAGTCTTGCAAAAATATTATCCAATCCTTTAAATATACAACGATAATAAATTAAAATAAGAATTCATGAAGAGATATCCATTACAAAATCTAATACTCCAGATTCTATGTGCTTGAAAGTCAAATCATAAGGAGCACTATTAATGATATGCAACATTGCTTTATTTTTAAGCATTATAGATCCAGCTAAAGACCGATATTTCAATTCTCTGGCAATTTTAATTAAATAATCCAACATGAATTTAGTTATTCCAAGTCCTCGCCACTCTTCATGAACCGTAAACGCTAATTCTGCGGTTTCAGGGTTTCCTGTTCTAAGGAATGCTCCAATAGCAACCACCTTTTGTTCTCCATTATCTTGGTGTATTCCAAGCAATATCATGTTTGTTGTATAATTAATGATAACTAAATCTTGAATTTTTTTATGTCTAAAATCATGCATGGGAGCAAAAAATCTATAGTACCTGTCTTTTTCATCCAAGCTATAATACAATTCTTGAATCATTCTTTCATCCGTCGGTTTTACAGGACGAATAAAAAGCGTTTCACCATTTTTTAATTCTAAATTTGTCTCATATTTTTCAGGGTAGAGACATACTCTTCCGTCCACAGAAACCGGCAGTTCTTGGTCAGAATACACGTAATTCCATTTTTTCGCATGTTCAAGCAATTCTTTTCTAAACTGGGGATGCGATATATTAATCATCTGAAGAACTCTTTCCCTCACGCTTTTACCGTATAAATATGCAATTCCCCATTCGGTTACTACATAATGACAATCTCCTCGAGTGATCACCACGCCCGACCCCGATTGGAGATGAGGCACGATTCGCGACACGACGGTTCCATCTTTTAAAGTTGCCGTTGAGGGAAGTACCATGATAGGTTTTCCATCCTTAGAGCGCGCAGCACCTCTAACAAAATCCACTTGTCCTCCTATACCACTGTAAAATCTATGACCTAGTGAATCTGAATTCACTTGCCCTGTTAAATCTACAGTAAGAGCCGCATTAATAGCCACTTGTTTATAGTTTTGACTAATGATGTAGGGATCGTTAGTATAATCACAAGGATGAAATTCAACCATCGGATTATCGTCTACAAAATCATATAACCTTCGAGAACCCATAACGAAGGAGCATATTATTTTTCCTTTATGGATGGTTTTTTTCCTACAAGTCACGACTCCTTTTTCCACTAGATCTACAATTCCATCAGAAAATACTTCACTGTGCACGCCTAAATCTTTTTTATTCTCTAATTCTTTAGTTACAGCATTGGGTATTTCCCCAATTCCCATCTGAATTGTGGATTCATCTTCTACCAATGAAGCAACATATTTTGCGATCTTTATTGCTGTTTCATCAAGCTCACCATAATTGAAATCTATTATATCGTGATCTGCGATAACATATGCATCAATATCATCCATGTGAATAAAGGAGTCCCCCAAGGTTCGAGGCATCTTAGGATTTATTTCAGCAATTACATGCTCAGCTGCTTCTGCAATTGGTTTAACAATATCGACATTTATACCATAACTACAAAATCCGTATCTATCTGGGGGGCTTACTTGCAGAAGTGCAGTATCTAAATGCATTTGACCACTTTTGAATATCTTGGGAATTTCAGATAGTAACATGGGCGTATAATCCGCTTGCCCTCCCTTTATGTACTTGCGTAAAGATTTCCCGATGAAGAATGCATTATGCCGAAATAAATCTTCAATACCGCCTGCGGTTTCATAGTAATCTAAGTCACTAAGACTTAAAAAATGTAATATTTCAACATCAGGTAATTCGGGTCCAAATTCAATTAATTTTTGGGTAAGCTCTATTGGTTCTGCACAGCCAGAATCAATGAAAATTCTATCCCCGGGATGAATGAAATTTTTAATGGCTTTATCATGACTTACTTCTTTTTTTTTGTATTCTTTTAAGATGGAGGCCAAATTATCAGATGGATTATATGCCAATTTAATCACCTAAACATTTAGATTTAAACTTTGAATAAGAATTCTTGAATTATTTTAAACATGTTATATTTTAATATATGTAAGAGATTAAAATAATTTTTTTGCTCTGATATGTAACGGAGTATTACTTTAATTTGTATATGAGAAATTCGTAATAGTAGAATGGGAATTAGATTATTTTCATAGATTTAAAACCAAACCATTGTGAAATAAAAGTGATTTATTCATTATTCCTTTATCAAAGTAAATCTGGATTACTACTATTTGATAAAAACTTTCATGATGTAAGCGATGGTAAACTAGACATGTTTGCTTCTTTCTTTGCAGCCTTAAAATCGTTTATTTCCGAAATGGTGCTCAGTGGTTCAAAGGAATTGAAAAATATCGAGCTAGGAGACTATTTTGTGTTTATTTCTTATATTCCAGAGGTAAATTCAGATCTAGTTATAATCGCAGACAAGGGAGATAACAAGCAGATCAGCAAATTAATTCCAAAAATAATCAGAGTAATTTTGGATCATCAAGAATTATTCATAGATTGGGATCACAAGGCGAAATCTTTTAAAATTTTAGATCAACCAATATCGGATATAATTCTCTCAAAGAAAAAATTGGTTGAAGGTACATCTATTTTTGCCCAACAAGAAAGCATATTGAAATCAATTTGGTCCCATAAAAAAGATTTGACCGAAGAAATTAAAAATAATCTAATCCAAGAGAGAGAAATTTTGGAGAATAAATTATCAGAAAACCAAAACCTCCAAACACAGTTAAATATCATTGAAAAACTCATTGAGATCTCTGAAAAACTTAAAGATGAAAAAAAGTTTATTAAATATCAAAACGATGCGAACCGAATTAAGGAAGACATTGAAGATAGAAAGATCAAATTAGACTATTACCTTAAAAGGGTAAAGGAATGCTTAAGTGGTATCGTTGTAAATTTAGGTCGAAAGTCACTTAAAGAAGGAGATTATAAAGATGCTTATTTAAACTTATACTCTTTTAGTTCCAAATTAAAGGATTTAACTGATTCAGGGATATATAACAAGTATTTGGATTATGCTAAAAAACTAATTGATAAGGAAGAGATCACTTTCGAAGATTTCTCAGCCATGATCACTGAACTTTTATCAATGAGAGATGACATCGATTTTTATCTTAAGTGATTTTTTCTTCTCTGCTGACAACCACTCATCTTTTATATTGAGGTACCTTCATTATTCTTTTGCTTTCCATACGGCAATTATTTTGGGGATTGAGATGAAGGTCATTGTCTTGTCTTCCGATTCAATGGTCAAAACGTCATCAGCACAATAAAGTACTTTACCGGTAAATGTGTCTTTAGCACCGCAATAAACATCAATCATCTCATTAATAAAATGCTCAGAAAGGAATTTAGCATTCATAAAATTCACCTTAAATTTTTATAAATTCAATTTCTTTTGATATTTATTTCTAATGTATAATATTTTCACCCCGCTATAAAAACATTATGTCATGTTCCTCCAATCCGGAAACTTAACCTACAACATAGTTTAACATGCTTGAAATTGGGTATCTATTTCCCTCATTATGGTCTCGTCTTTTGATAATTGATTCTAAAAAATTATTGAAAATGAAGATACAACAAGAACTAGTGCGCTCATTAAGCATCAATCGCAGAGATTATCAATTTAACAACTCGATTGATGTACTTACCCCGTTGGATCTTGGATATATGAGCAACTTTTTTGTAGTTAAATGATTCTGCCAATGCATCTAAATAAGATATATTATATAAAATAGAGATATTATCATTATTTCTCATGAATAAATCGTCTAATGCTTCTTGGATCTTCTGAGTATCGTGAATAGGCGATTCTTTTTTAGCTCTCCTCTTTATTTCTTCTATTGATTTATTAAAATGAATATCTCTTATTTTTGAGATCAGAGCACTTAGCACCAAAGTATAAAGCACCACATTTCCAAGTTCTGAATTATAATCTTCAAAAAGATTTAACTTGTTCACGAGATCTTCATGAATTTGCTGAATGACCTCCTCATTGACACCCTTAATTTTCTTAAAAGGAGATAAAAACTTCTTAAAATTGCCTTCTAAAAAATAATGAAGATTTTCATTGAATAAATCTTTAAATTTTTTGACTATTTGACCTGATTTGCTAATCTTTAATTTAACATTAGGTGTCCTGCCCATTATAGTGTCGTGCCCATCTTTATAGAATTGTTGATTGATTAAATTATCCGTAGCGTCATGAAGTCTTCGTTTTTCAGCATTCATGGGTAAATCATTCTTTTTTGATGAGAGATAACTCGATTCGTATTATTTAATTTTTTGTCGAAATTAATATTTTTATTTAAATAATAATAAAAATTAAACGTTTTAACTATTTGCTAGATGAAAATTATCACCTTGCATATTAAATTTAAGAATTATATTATCGTGTGATATCATCATATAGTAAGATTAATTTTTATAATAGGAAAAAATATAATTGCGATTAGAGTTTATTACCCTAGTTAATGAAAAAAAAAAATTTTTTCATTAATGGAAATCTTTTAAAAAAAAATAGGTGAATAAAATAGGACTCAGATTAAGTTCAACCATAGCAATAATGGCTTTATTTGGACTTGTGTATGCCATTGTGTTTACCATCGGGATTTTGATTGGATGGCCCTTATACATAATAGTAGGATTAACGATTGCCATCGTGTTTTTCCAATACCTAATCTCTCCGTGGTTGATAGGTCTGATATATAATATAGAATGGATCCCCTATGAACAATTTAAATCCCAATTTCCACATTTAATTGAAGCTGTGGATAAAGTAGTGGCTATTAGAGGCATTAAAACACCTCGTTTAGGAATCATAAGAGATGGTAATCCAAATGCTTTTACCTATGGGTGGACTAAAAATAGCGCTAGAATCGTCATTACAACCGGAATTTTGGATTATTTAAATGAAGAAGAGCAGAAAGCTGTAGTTAGTCACGAATTAGGGCATGTGGTGCATAATGACTTCATTCTCATGACAATAGTATTCGCAATCCCCTTGGTATTATTAACCATTGCTAGATGGTCTTATTATGCTAGTTGGTGGTCAAGGGGAGGTTCAAATAATAAAGAGGCAGCAGTGATGAAATTAGCACTCCTCGTTATTTCAGTTTTATCATACATCGCATATTTTATAGGATATCTCATTTCATTAATAGTAAGCCGAATAAGAGAATATTATGCTGATGAACATGCTGCTGAACTCACTGAGAATCCCAATGCATTGTCGTCAGCGTTGGTTAAAATAGCATATGGTTTACTAATTGATGCTCAGTATGAAGAGAGAGAAAAATCAAAAGTGAGAGCACTTCGAGGATTAGGTATTTTTGATCCCAGAGCAGCAGTTTCATTTGCCGCAACAACCATGGGAGGTTCCGGGAGATATTCAAAAAACTCCATTCAAGCCGCAGCCGGATGGGACCTTTTTAATCCCTGGGCAAAATACTATCAAATTTTCAGCACGCATCCATTACCAGCAAAACGAATCATGAAATTAAACCAACAATGCGAAAATTATGGAATTCTACCTGAAATTGATTTCTCTAATGCTAGAAAAATTAAAGAAGAGCAAGCAGGAAAATCAATGTTAGATGAATTCATGGTAGATGTCTCAGTGAAATTTTTACCTGGAATTATTTTTATAGCACTACTCGCATTAACCATTATTTGGATATTTGGTTCAGTTGGATTAATCGAAATACTCATAAATACATTTACCTTACAAAATCTTCTCCTTTTGTGGGCAATTGGTTTTTATCTCATTGCATTTGGTTTTATAATCAAAACAAAATTCAAGTATAAAAGCGGGTTTGAACCAAAAAGCATCGTTGAATTGATAACCAATATCAAAGTGAGTCCGATACGAACCGTTCCCGCCGTAGTTGAGGGAAGATTAGTAGGACGGGGAATACCGGGTTTCTTTCTGAGTGAAGATCTTTATTTACAAGATAACACTGGATTGATGTACGTGGATTACAGATTCGGTTTTTTTCTCTTTGATTGGTTTTTTGCCCTCAGTAAGGTTAGATCCTTGATGGGACAGAGAGTAAGAATTAAAGGATGGTATCGTCGCGGACCAGGTCCTTATCTGCAGGTTGACACCATAGAAACGGAATCTGGCAGGAGATTTCGAAATTATGCAAAACACATGACCTACGCATGGGCTATTCTTGCATTTATTATCGGCCTAGTATTGTTCTATGTTTGGTATGCAATTATCTAAACAAATTTCTTTTTTTTTACATATAATTTATTTTTATGAAATTACTCAAATATCATTAGATGCATGTTCCTTTTGCGTAAATGAGATGAGGTATCGATAATGTCTGAAAAAAAAGTTGAATTGATGGTACCATTAAAGAATTATAAATCATTAAACGCAGTTTTATCTAATGCTGATGCAGTCTATTTTGGCGTGGAATCCTTAAACATGCGAATGTATAGTGATAATTTTAGTATCCAAGATTTAAACAGTATCGTGCGAATTTGTCACGATAATAACATCAAGGCATACTTAACCACCAATGTAATCATTTATGAAAATGAATTCGATCTATTACATGTCATGATGGATAAAGCTGTAGAGGCAGAAATTGATGCGGTGATACTACATGATATTGGAGCCATTGAATTAGCTAAGGAAAAAGGGTTAAGATTTCACATCTCAACCCAAGCGAGCATTTCAAATTCCCATTCGGCAAGATTTTATGAATCTTTAGGTGCTGAAAGATTAATTCTTGCTCGGGAATTATCTCTCGCACAAATTAAAGAAATAAAAAGTAAATTAACTACAAGTCAAATTGAAGCTTTTGTGCACGGGGCTCAATGTACCTCGATCTCAGGACGATGTTATTTTTCAGCTGAAATTTGTGGCTCACAAAATTATTCGGCAAATAGAGGGAAGTGCGTTCAACCGTGTCGAAGAACTTGGAGGGTTTATGATGATCAAAATAATGAATTCCTTTATGATGGTGTGTTTTTTATAAATGCTAAAGATCTATGCATGATTGAACACGTTCCCAAATTAATTGAGGCGAAAATTGATGCCTTCAAAATAGAAGGGAGAATGAGAGATTCGATTTACATTGAGGAAGTCTCTTCCTGTTATCGAGAAGCCATGGATGCCCATTATAACAATACCTTTACCGAAGAAAAAGTGAATGAATGGCTTAATCGTTTGAAAAGAGTCTATAATCGAGGTTTTTCGACGGGATTTTATTTCGAATTACCCAAGGGAAGTGAAATCGAAAGATATAGAGAAGGAAATGTATCCAATCTTCGGAAAAAAGAAATTGGGAAAGTATTATCATATTTTCCTGAGAAAAAAGCAGCAAAAATTCTTTTAACTTCAGGACGTTTGAAATTAAATGATGAAGTCTATATATTAGGGACTCGGACTGACACGCATCTCCACCAGAAAATCACATCAATCCAAATTAAACGAAAAAAGAATCTCACAGAGACCCCTTTTGCATCAAAGGATAAAAAGATAAGTGTTGGAATTTTAGTTGATAAACCAGTGAAAAAGAACGATAAAATTTTTAAGTTAAAACGAAGACACCCATGAAGATAACTACCTAAGGTTCATCAAAATCAAAATTAAAAAAAAAAAAAACAAGAAAAAGTAATAAAAATAAAAAAGAATTTGAATTAGTTAGTAATTCAAAATCGTAAAGGCTTCAATTACTCAGCGATGTCTTCAAAAGCTTCCATGGCCAATTCGATAATTTCTTGGAAGGCCATAGCATCTTGTAAGTTTCCTTCTACTGTAATATCGCCTGCCATGTAAGCGCTTGTCGCGTCGACTTCACCGTATAACATGCCGGCTCCAACAGCCATTGTGGCTGAGAATGTGAACGATGGATTGTCTACTTCGCCGTCTCCGTATTCCAAATCTCCTTCTTTGGCGGTTATCCAAAATTTCTTGTCTTGATCTGTAATGATCATTTGAACGGCAATATCCATGTCTTCTAACTCTTCTTTCAAGTCTTCATTCTCGGCGGCGATTGCCTTATATAACTTAAACATGGTCATTATATCATCTGGAGAAGCAGAATCTGCTCCAGCATCAATCTTTTCCTTTACTGCAGATATTAATGCATCATCAACCATTTTAATCAACCTTTTTTTGTTATTTAACCTTATTTTTTGAATTTAGTAATTAAAAAATTTGTTTCAATGGTAATTTATAATTATTTATTTTTCTATAAAAACATTTTTCCGATGGTCTTTTAAATTTATATCTTTCATTCAAAAAATATTTAAATGACTTTGATTTTGTCAAATATTTCGAGGATCTAGAAATTTTTTGAACCATAATACGGATTTTTACCAAAAAAAGCCATGCTTAGATGGAGTGGGCTTAAACAATAAAGCTTATCTAGGACCAACTATTTTCATTAATAAATTTAATATTTACTTTCATCAGAAAAATAATCTCCATGGAACAAACTAATGTAAACCATCATTGGCGCTTCTGGCCAGTCATGTGTTTAGCAATTCTTTATCCGATTAATTATTCTTTAATTTATCTTGCAATTCCTCTTTATTTTTTCAATATTGGCACGGAAATACATGTTATCGGATTCTTAGTTGCTGGAACAACAATGGCTTACTGTTTTTCTCCTTTATTATTAAGCAAGATTGGTGAACGATTAGGAAGAAGAAAGAGCATAATTATTGCATTAAGCGGAGTATCACTCGCCCAAATTATCTTCTATTTCACGTTAGAACCCTCATATTTTCTAATCTCAAGAGTGTGTGAGGGATTTGTAACGGGATTATACTGGTCAAGTTTACAGTCTAGCATTTCTGATACCAGTCTAAAAAAGCAAGATGCTTATCTTTCCCGATTTAATTTCAGTTGGACCTTTGGCACTTTAATAGGTTTTTTGACGGGAGCAATATTATTATTCAATTTTGAAGATGTTGAATTCATATTTCACGTGGCTCCTTTATTAATTTTCCTCAATTTATTTATTGCAATAATTTTTTTTCAAGAACCTGTAAAAGAAGTGAATCACGATTTATTGTCTCAAGGAACAGATCAAAACACGAGTTCGAATCATCTTCGTGTTCAAACGACCGTGATATTATTCATCTTATTTATTATTAGCTACGGATTGGCAAAAAATAGTACCAATTTTCTCTATCCTTTGAAATCTGAAATAATAGGATTCGATTCATACACCGTGTATTTGTTAGCGTTTTTTGCTCTTATTAGTCAAGTTATAGCAACATCTTTAGCCAGTTATTTAAATTTGAATACCTTGAAGAAACTTACAGTCATGAGCTTAACTAGTCTCATAGTCATAAACATTATCTTAGGATTTAACTATAATTTTTTCATCTTCATCATCTTATTTTTCTTCGTTGGTTTTTTCGCTGGAATTTTATATGCATGTGGATTGAAATTATCCATCATGCTCAATTTTGAAAAGAACACGTCAAAATATTCAAGTATAATTGAAAGCATGATGGGGGTTATTTTTTTAATTGCACCCATCTTCTCGGGTTATATTGCTAGTATTAATCTTGCGTTAAGTTTCTATATCATTTCAATAACCCTCATTTTCATGTTAATATTATCTCTCTATTTCATGAAGAAAATGCAGGTATAAATCACTTACGAAGAATTATTTTTAAAAAAAGAATGGCGCCCACAGCGGGATTTGCCGATCTTGCCGATATGGTCAACAGATCTTTTGAACCCGCGTCGTAGGAGTGACAGTCCCAAATGCTTAGTCAATACATAAGATTATTATGTTTTTTAGACCGGGCTACACTATGTGGGCTTGCCATATAACTACATGAAAAGAATTGTATAACCATAGAAATAATTACAACTTTAAAAATTTTATTCTAAATGAGCTTTTTGTAGTCTATTTAACAGTAAAATATAAATACTTTAATAAGTACGAATTTTTTATAAGGTCTCATATTTATCTGATAATCACCCAATATAACACGCGTTATCTTGATCACCACAAAATCTATTGATTTAGTATTAAATAAGTTAATGGATAGTAAAAATGAAACCATCGCTATTTTAGAAAAGTTTATTCTATTAGGAATAGACATCGTTGAAACTACTGAGGAATTATCAGCAGAAATAGAAGATTTTGATGGAACCTATCAATTTCACGTGCTTGATATAAAATATGATTTCTACATTTCATTTAATCATGGTCAAATTACCTATTTTCGAGGTGTTAATGAAGATGCGGTGTCAAGACTTTTTTTTACCAGAGACATTATCATTAAACTCTTTAGAAAGGAAATTGGAGGCCTTGAAGCATACATGAAAGGTTATATCAAATTAAAAGGAAGTCTTTCAAGTGCTCTAAAAATTAGAAACTTCCTAGGTCTTTTAATAAGATATTTAACAAACATTTCGAAAAATGGGAAATGATTTTTACTTTTTATTTCTGCTCTTCTTAGCCACCTAAGTTTATTTTTTTAATATTCTCTTGTACTAACTATTATTCATGATAAGATTTTTTATGAATAATGCATGAGAATAATACAGTCTTCTGTTTCTATCTATCTCGCTAGAATTTAGATGACTCAATACAAATCTCTGTGTTCAAAATCTAATGATCAAGGGCCTGTAATCTAGTCTGGATAGGGTACCCGGCTTCGGACTGGGATTTTTGTTGAATCATTTCAACGGACCCGACGTCGCAGGTTCGAATCCTGCCAGGCCCATTATTTTTGATAATGTCACGAGTTCAAATGAATCTGTATAGTTAATTTCCCTTTGAAACAATTTTTTCCATTTTCTTTAAATAGTTCAATCCTTTAATCACCAATTCTTCCGGGGATGAAGCTAATGGTTTCCATACATTTCCAAAGCCAACATAGAATGATTCTATTACTAACCAACCATCGTAATTGATATCTCTCAAGGCTTCGTAAACTTCCTTCCAATTAACTAATCCCGTGCCCGGAATCCCTCGATTATTTTCTGAAGTATGAAAATGGCCTACTAATTTGCCTGTATTCACAATTGCTTCATAAATATTTAATTCTTCTAAAATTAAATGATGGGTATCGAGTAAGACGAACAAGTTCGATTTTCCAACGTCCTTACAATACTTTACAGCATCTCGAGCTGTATTAATAAAATAGGTCTCATACCGATTGATCTGTTCTACTCCTATAGAGATATCGAAATCTTGAGCATAGTTTGCAATTTCTCTCATTGACTCAACCGAAAAGTTCCACTCCTCTGAAGTTGGTGCTTCACCAGTGAAAATGCCTCCGGCTTTATACACGACTCCTCCTATTTTACTTGCGCCAATTACATGTGCCTGATCAATTGCTTTTTTAAACCTAGCAATCCCTTTTTCTCTAATCTTACTATCTAAAGAAGCAATATCTGCTTTGGGGTCGCAACCATAACACGCGCATGCTTCTAGATCGTGTTTTTCAAGTTCTTTTTTGACCAATTGAGAAGGGAACTCATCCGGATTAAAAATGGGTATTTCAACCACATCACATTTTAGATTCTTAACCTTTTTAATTAGATTAAGGTGTTTCTCAGTAAAGCGACTGGTCCATAATAATAAATTTACGCCATATTTATACATGATTTAAAAGAATAGCAAAAATTTGTTAATATTTGAGGTAAAATGATTTATATAAGCTACTTTAAACTAAAATTATTTATAATTTAAATTTATAATTATTAATAAGAAATACATTTACTTATTTTCCATACTCATGACCGTTTCAATTGATCTTGATGCTATATTAAAGAATCTAATTAGTGATTTGGGATCAAGCGTGTATTTCATCATTATCAGTTCGGAAAACGGAGTGGTAAAGAAATCATATATAAATGAAGATGAATTTAATAAAGCAGCTATATCCTTGAATATTTCTCAGCTCTATGAATTAGCAGAGGACATTTCCGAGGAAATTGGCATCCATTCTCCTGATTTCAACATCATCCATTCAGATAATTATTATATCTTATCAATAAAGATCCTCGAGACCATCATCATCTTATTGACTGAAGACCAAGTACAGATAAGCCAAGTTTTTGATATAATTAATAAATGCACCACCCCGGGCTAATCTTCCGTTTAAAAAATAAAAGAAATAAAGAAAAAAATTAAGATCACATTAAGATTAGATTATGGAGGATATCTTAACTCATAAATACTTTTTCCACCATTTAGAGGTCCTTTAATATATGGTTCAATTTCTTTAGGATCTCTCTGGGTTATTCCTTCAATAGGCGGTAATTGCCCTGGTGGAAATGTTTTTAGAATATCATTTACTAATTTCTCCAGATAATCTAAGAATGCTTCCATTCCGGGCTTTCCTTTATCTACTGAAGCTTTACTCGGACATCCCACGTGTCCTTCTGGATATGCAGAAACTTCGATTGGTCCAAATCCTACTTGTCCATACCATCTTATTGGTTTTTGATATACATTTCCAGCCTTGTCAACGTGTCCCTCTGGCATCCACCCTACGACTTCATTATCCTCACAAGCATCTATAATTTTGACCATTTCTGGAAAAAGTGTAAGGGAAAATGAAGTCTCAGCTTCGTCAGCGTGGATAAAAGGAGTCTCAAAAGGGCCCCCATGCTCTTGGTCCTTGCAGTATTCTGGAATGGCGTGATACCAATTTACGTTACAGACAACCATGGGAAGTTGATAGTTCTTTGCAAATTCGTGTATGGCTGAGGGGATTACATATTCATGACCATGACCATTTAATAAAATCATTTTTCTAAATCCCATATTCCAACACCCTGCCATGATTCCTCTTAATAGACCTTTAAAAATTTCTTCCGGGATAATAATCGTGCCTGGCATCCCCACGTGATGATAAGGATGAGAACCATACCATGTTGGCTGGGCTACTGTGCAGCCTGTTTTCTGAGCAACCAGCTCAGCCATTCTAGTAACAAGAAAGGTATCCTCTCCTATGCACGCAGCAGGCCCATGGTTTTCCGTGGAACCAATAGGTATGATGATCACATCATTTTTCTTCACTCGATCCTTTATTTCAGCTATGCTCATATTTTGAAGATAGAGCCCATCAGGTAAATCCATGTGGCCCCCTTTTGGTGGTAAATCCCATTTACTCATTTTTTTTATCTCACTTTAGTTAATAATTTTTATAAGTAAATTAATTCTGAATTTATGTTAAAGTTTTTACTCATATCAATTCTTTTATTTCTTCAGGAAGAGGTAATGCATTATTAATATCTGCTATAAACTAGACCGAAAAACTTTCTTGATCTATTTTTTTGGAATGAGTTCCATGATTCAATATTGAATTTTACATGAAATTTTTTAAAAAAAGGACAAATAATAAGATCATTATGAAATTAAGCATTGTTTCTGGATTAGAAGAATCCAAAAGCAATCAAGAGCATGTTCTTAAAAAATTTAAGTATTTATGTGAATTTTTAAAATCTTTAAATTATGATGGCGTAGAATTAAGTTTATTAGAACCAGAAAAAATTGATGTCAAGCAGATTAATGATATTAAAGATTCATTTAACATGGAGATCTCTGCCTTAGGTACCGGTTCGACCTTCATAAGGTTTGGGTACTCCTTAGGTCATAACGATGAAACATTGAGAAACAAGGCAATAGACCGGATTAAAACTTACATTAATTTTGCGAGAGAGACAGAATCAAAAGTAATTATCGGATTAATTAGAGGTAGATATAATCACGAGAGTAGTGCTAAGAAAGAAAAGCTTAACATTATATCATCACTAAAAGAATGTTGTCGCATCGCTGAAATCAATGAAGTAATCTTATTATTTGAGCCAATCAATCAATTCGAAATTGATTCCTATAACACGATTTCAGAATCACTTCAGCTTTTAGAGGAAATAAGATCTGAAAATTTGAAATTGCTTGTAGATTCCTTTCATACCTATTTGGAAGAGGACCCTGTATACATCTGGGAATACATGAAAGAAAAGGCACATCATGTTGGACACATACATCTTGCTGATGATAATCGCCGAGCACCTGGTACGGGGCATTTTGATTTTAGAAGCTTCTTAAGCATATTTAAAAATGCAGGTTATGATGCTTTTGCTTCCATTGAAACCATCATGAAACCTTCATTCGAAGATGTTGCTAAAGAGGCCTCTGAATATCTTAGAATGATAATTTAATTTCTCTCGATTTCCTTTAAAACTTAATTAATCATAGAAATATAGAAAAAAGCATTAGAGATTGAAATAATTATTTTTTTTTACTCAACAGCCAAGGAATTTCGTAATTCTTCGGCTAATTTGCCTAGGCGATTTGCCGTTGCGGTGATTTCTTCCATTGATGCTGTCTGCTCTTCTGTTGATGCGTTAATGTTTTCCATTTCCAAGTAGGTTTCATTGATTATCTCAAGAATTTGTTTAATTTTATTGCTAGAATTACCAACTGCATTTTTTGCCTCTTCAGAAAGTTTTCGAACTTCCTCAGCAACTACAGCAAAACCTTTCCCATGTTGTCCTGCCCTTCCAGCTTCTATGCTTGCATTTAAAGCTAATAGATTGGTTTGTTTAGCTATGTTTGTAATAAGATTTAAAACATTTTGAACATCTGAAGTAGAATCCATAACCATTTGACTTTTTGAGGCTAGGTTCTGAGTTGTTGAGGAGATTTCCTCAGCAGAAGCATTCACTTCGCTAGCACTTGCTGCCAGCTCTGTAGCCATGTTTGCCGTATTTACACTCGCCTCAGAAGCGGAGTCAACTACCTCTTTAAGTGCTTTATATGATTTTTTAAGCTTGAGTTCAATTAATGCCACTAAACCCGTGACAACCATAAGTGTAGAATAATAGACGCCCATTCCCCTCAAAAATTCATAAGATCCTTCAATTTCCATCGCCCTTAGCATCATACCCAAAACTTCTAAGAATGTAGCAATGAGAGATAACACTAAAAATGCGTGAGTAGGGGTCTTTTTGCGGAGATATATTTTCAAGAGCAAGGTTACATTAAGGATCATTAATCCCAATAAGAGTGAATACATTCCCAAAAGGATAGGAGAAATTGCAAACATTACATTTTTAGGATTAATAGAAGATTTTTTGCCTGTGTTCGGCTGATTTTTGATAAAAGTTTCACGATACTCGTTGACAACTGCGTAGGTTAAAGAAAATATTGCGCCAACATAAAATATACTTGAAATTTCATCAATACCTGGAAATGATACGAAAAGTTTTATATAACTGAGAACTACACCAGGAGTCAAAATAATAAATGAATACAGCCAAAACTTCAAATCTTTTCGCTTGGTATAGACATAGGCAAATAAAACAGTAGCAATAATAACATTTAGAGTTACTATAAGGGCGATAATAGGGTAATCTGTTTCAACCATAAATTTTCACTTAATTGATTTGAATTGACAAAAAATATCGATTTATCTAAGGTTAAAAACATCATCTTTTAATTATTTATAAATATAGGGAAATATCAAGCATGTGATAGATATTAGAAAAAATAAAAATCAACAAGTGTAAATTTAAAAATATTGCTTAAAAGCTAGATCCTTTAGTTAAGAATTTTTTTTTTAATAAAAAAAGGACAAGCTACTCATGGATGATAGTAAATAGTAGAAGAAAAAAGGAAGGAAAAACCAAAGTTAAAGCTTTCCTTCTGTCAAGGTATCTCTAAGTTCCTCTGCTAAGCTCCCTAATTTATTAGTAGTTGCTGCAATCTCTTCCATTGAAGCTGTTTGTTCTTCGGCTGATGCACTTATACCTTCAATTGAAGACGCAGTCGATTGAATTTTTGATAGAATAATTTGAACTTTTTCATTCGTGCTATTTATTGCATTTTTAGATTCCTCGGCTAATTTTCGGACTTCAGCTGCAACTACGGCAAAGCCCCGTCCGTATTCACCTGCTCTTCCTGCCTCTATGCTCGCATTTAATGCTAATAAATTCGTTTGTTCCGAGATAGAGGTGATGATATTCAAAATTTGATTGATATCTTTGGAAGATTCCATTACCTGCCGACTATCATTTGCAACTTCTTGGGTGGTTGAAGAAATCTCTTCTGAAGACGCATTTACTTCATTAGCACTAGCAGCCAATTCGGTTGCTATATTCGCGAGATTGATACTGGTGTTTTTGGCAATTTCCATTAATGTGTCCACTTTTTTCTTGGAAGCATCCAATTCTAAATCAATCAATCCCGCAATGGCAGTCGATAAGAGTAAGGTCAAGGATACAAAAGTAACGGTAGCTGAAAATTCATAAACGGATATTCCTAAGCTATTGATGAAAGTACCAATAATGGCTACTTGAAATGATATCGTAGAAATGGTTAAAAAAGCATAGGTAGGCGTTCTTTTTTTCTGATAAACTCGAAAACACATGACCATGGTTATAAAAAGGAGTATCATCAAGAAAACAAGCATGCCTACTACAAAAGGATTTATCACTACGGCAGCAGCCATTTTGTTGCGAGATGATGAATTTTTCATTTTTGGCTTTATATAAAGCATGCGGTAATCTTTAAACACCGCAAAGAAAAAAGCGAAGCAAGTAATTACATAGAAAGCATTTGCTATTAAATATATGCTCTGTGATTGGAAGCGATATATGTTCATAAACATGGCTACTGTAATAGTGGCATAACCAAAAAGCCAAAGAGATAAATCCCTGTTTTTTGTACAAACATATGCTAAAACGATAGTCGCAGTTAAGGCTACTAAAGCATGACCTATATTGAGTAATTCAAGAACAATTTGCAAATTTTATCCCTCTTACTTTTATTTTTTTGAAATTCGTTAATGTAGATTTAACTATTTAAAGCTTATTTTATAAATAATCTTAGCAATTCGATTTAAGTTTATACTAAAATAAATATTGTGTGTTAAGCTCACGTAAAAAGAACAAAAAGTAGCATAGAAAAAGGATCTTTTTTTTTTTCGGAAGTTGAAGTTATAAAGATAAATTTTTAGATTTAAAAATAATAAAATTTAAGTAATCAGACTGGATCTGATCATGTTGACAGATCTTCAACCAATTTTTGCCGAGATCTTACAATTTTCTCGATCAGTTTGAAGCAATTTAATATTTTCAGGTACTTCTTCTAAAGTTATTTCTTTTGTAATGATTGGAGTCATATCCATTCCAGCGGCCATGCAACTTATAACATTTGGAAATGTTCCGTGACCACTATGTCCTTGCGCTCCAACAATTCTAGCCCTTCTTACTTGAAAATATTCCCCGCATACAGGCATTCTCTGTTCAGCACGGGCTACTATCACCACTGTGCTGTTAACATTCTTACATTCCCATATACAATTTTGGATGTCTTCGGTTACTACTTGTGGTAATCCTGTAGCTTCAAGATAAATTGCTGCCCCCTCATTATCCGTGTATTCTTTAACCTTGTCAACGAAATTTTCTTTCATGGGATTAATCGTATGATCCACGGATCCCATTTTTTTAGCTAAACCAGCTCTATTTTCATCTGGTTCTGAAATTATGCATGTACCTGCACCAGAAAATTTTAAAATGCTTGCAGCAGCCAGACCAATCGGTCCTGCACCAAGTATGACAACATTCTCTCCCGGTCGGATTCCTCCTCCACGTTCAATCACAGCATTATAAGCGACAGATGTAGGTTCTACTAAGCTCCCAGCTTTGTAAATATCTGCATATTTATCCTCTAATTTTTTTAAGCTCCAGCATAATTTTGCAGGAACGGCAATATATTCTGCAAACGCTCCATCAATTGAAAATCCAATTTCTTGTAATCGTTCGCAATGATTTGGATATCCATCACAACATGGTCTACATTCTCCACACCAAACCATCTCTTCTACGGTGACTGGTTCTCCCACCTCATATAACTTTCCAGTTCTTTTACTATAGGCTTTATTGCCAACCTCAATAATTTCTCCTGCGAGTTCATGACCTAAAACTGCTGGAAATGCAGTTAATCCAGGATAATATATATATCCGTCTTCATATGATTGCAACATATGAACATCTGAACCACATATACCACACCTCATTACTTTTATCAATACTTCATGAGGTTGTATCGTAGGTCTTTCTTTTTCTATTACTCTAACTTCAGGATATCGCCACACTTGAGAACCCAGATACGTCAATTTCCCTTCAATATCCTTTGGCCCAATCTTAAAATCTGGTTTGGGATCCCATTTTGCGGATAATTCTACAGCTTTCACTCTAATAATTAACCTCTTTTGAATTTATTTAATTAAAATATGATTATAAAAAAATTAAACTTTGAGTGTGCAATTAATTAACAAAAATTAAAATTTAAAAAAAATTTAAATCTAATTTATTTTAGACTACTTCTTTTTTGCTCATGTAAACCTGTCAGTTTCTTTCTATTTTCCATCAATTTTTCTCCATGAATAGGATAGAAATACATTCCTATAAAAGAAATTATGAGAATTATAGCCGGATAGACTCCAATCAAGAGCCGAAGAGCAAAAATTGTATCAATACCTGGGTTTGGCTCATAAGTTTGCCAATCAGTACTGGAAAATACTAAACCAATGACCAAAAAATTAATGATTGTCGAAATCCTAATAAGAAAATTTATGACAGCATAATATATTCCAGACCTTCGTGTTCCATATTTGACTTCATCCTCATCAATGATCTCTGCCATGCATTGATCATAAAAATAGATACCACCGCCTAATCCTATACCTTCAAAAATTGCAATAATTAATGCCATTTCAAAACTTGTTGCGAATGCAAAAAATAAAGTAGGAATTGTCCAAACCACAATACCAATCATTCCACTGATGCGAGCACCTTTTTTTCTTCGAATACTTTCCCATATAGGCGTAGAAGCGGCAGCAGAAAGAAACATAACTAGAAGTATCACTCCAATTAACTCTGAATCTTCTATACCTATTGCATATGTCATGTGCAAAGGAGCTAAGGTTGGTAATATATAAATAACCATCCATGTACCAAGTCCTGGAATCAAGAACCATAAAAATGATTTGTTTTTAAAAGAATACTTCAATGTAGTTCTGAAAGACATTGCAGTGTCGGCATCTTTTGAAAATTCTTTAGGTTCACGAACGCCCCATTTCAGTATGATAAAATACGAAATCAAAATTATAATTGCTGCAACGATTCCTGTCATTTGGTATTGATTTAACGTTTCTGGACGATTATATCTATTTGTGATATCTTCAATGATAAGAGTGGGCACTACAAAAGCAAGTATTGTTGCTATCATCGTGAAACTTATGCGTATTTTTCCAATAGCACTTCTCTCTTCCATTTCAACAAACATTTCTGAAAATAGCGCGTTGTAATTTAAATTAAATGATGTAAAGACCGTATCATATGCAATAAGAATAAACAACAGGTAGAAAAAATTTATTAAATCCGAGTTAAGAACAATTGGTGGAGTAAATAACATAATCATTACAATCGCTAATGGAATGGTAGCACCCATCATCCATGGTACTCTCCGCCCCCATCTACTTTTTGTCCTATCAGAAAGATATCCTATCATTGGATCGTTAAATGCATTCCAGAGACTCCAAAAAATAAAACCTAAACTGACTAACATAACTGGGAGCTTTACTACAGTAAAATAGAATGTAAAAATCAAAAATTGAAAAGTAAACTGAGCAACAGTATCGCCTATATCTCCATTTGCAAAGGCAATTCTCATCCCCTTAGTTACTTTTTGAGATTCGATTTCACCCATAAAATCAACTTTTTTAAATTATTTAATTAGTTGCTATCTTTTCAATTATCCTAAGATCTATTTAAATTTTTTAGAAAAAATTAAAAAAAAGAAAGGAGAATTTTATTTTAAACTACTTCTAAAGAGTGCAATTAACAAAGAAAAATTAAAGAAAAAAAATAAAAATTGGGTATTTATTTTAATACTCGAGTTCTGCTTCTTTTATCATCATGTAATTGGGTTAATTTTCTCCTATTTTCCATCAAGCGCTCTCCATGTATGGGATAGAAATATAAACCAATAAAGGAAATTACGAGGAGAATAAGAGGAAAAATACCCATTAGAAACCTAAGTGCGAATATTGTATTGATCCCTGGGTTTGGGGTGTATGTTTGCCAATCAACGCTAGAAAAAACTAGGCCAATAATTAAGAAGTTAATGATCGCCGAAAATTTAATGATAAAATTTAACACCGCGTAATATATGCCAGATCTTCGTGTACCATGAGTAATTTCATCTTCATCAATGATCTCCGCAATGCATTGGTCATAAAAGTAAAGGCCTCCTCCTAATCCAATCCCATCTATGATTGCGAAGATTAGTGCCATTTCAAAGCTAGAGGAAAAGGCGAAAAGCATGCTTCCCATTGCCCACACTGTCACACCGACCATTCCAGCCAGACGAGCTCCTTTTTTCCTTCGAATACTCTCCCATAATGGTGTTGAGGCAGCTGATGAGAGAAACAAAACGAGTAAGATAAGCCCGATTAACTCAGAATCTTCGATTCCAATAGCATAGGTTGCATGAAGGGGCACTAATGCTGCTGTGATGCCTATAACCATCCACGTACCAAAGGTTGGTAACAAAAACCATAGAAATGATTTATTCGTGAAGGAAGCTTTTATTGTATTTTTAAACGTGAAAGCAGTTTCGGCATCTTGTGAGAATTCCTCTGGTTCTCGAACCCCCCATTTCAGAATAATAAAATAGGTCACAAATATGATGATCCCCGCAAGTAATCCAGTTAATTGGTATTGAAATAGGGTTTCAGGTCTATTGTATTTATTCGTTATGTCATCAATTATCAGAGTGGGAAATACAAAAGCAAAAATGGTGGCCAACATCACGCAACTTATTCTAATTTTTCCTGTTCTGCTGCGGTCTTCCATTTCAACGAACATTTCAGAGAATAATGCATTATAATTCAAATTAAACGCAGTGTATGTAGTATCAAATAAGATTAGAATAACTAACATGTAAATGAAATTTATAACATCAGAATTAAGAACAAGAGGAGGTGTAAATAATAGAAAAACAATAACCGATAAAGGAATCGTCGCAGCCATCATCCAAGGAACCCTACGCCCTCGTTTACTTCGAGTTTTATCTGATAAATATCCTACTAAGGGATCATTAATGCCATTCCAGACACTCCAAATGATAAAGCCTAAACTAATCCATAGCACTGGAAGCTTTACCACCGTGAAATAAAACGTGAACACCAAGAATTGAAATACATTCAAGGCAACATTGTCTCCCACCTCACCAAGAGCAAAGGAAACTCTCATTTTTTCAGAGACTTTATGGTATCCAGATTCACTCATAAAATCAACTTTTTAAATTTATTGAAAAATTTTTAATAATCATAATTATCTCTTTGATAATATAAATCTTTTATAATCAAATAGGGTTCATTTATGATTTTTGATGTTTCAAATTTGTTTACTTAGAATCAAATTTTATTTATAATTTGGAGCCCAATTAATATTATGGATAAACGTGTCGTGGTTGGTGTAATAGGAGCAGGTAGAATCGGTAAATTACACATTGATAATATAGTGCACAAAATAAATGATGTTAAACTTAAGATCGTCTGTGATATTGCAATTGATGACCAAACAAGAAAATGGATGTCTAATATGGGCATTTCAACCTTCACGGATAATGCCAATGATATTTTCTCGGATCCTGACATCGACGCTGTCGTCATTGCCTCTTCTACAAATACCCACGCTAAATTCATTCAACAAGCGGCCAATGCAGGGAAACACGTGTTTTGTGAAAAACCTATTGATACAGACATTAATAGGATAAAAGAAACCATGATTCTAGTTGAAAAATTAGGCATAAAATTCATGGTAGGCTTCAATAGGCGTTTTGATCATAATTTTCACCGAGCTCACGAAGCAGTCAAATCAGGTCAAATTGGAAAACCATACATTATCAAAATAACGTCTCGAGATCCATCACCTCCCCCAATAGACTATATAAAAGTTTCAGGGGGAATCTTCATGGACATGACTATCCATGATTGGGATATGGCCAGATTCTTAGCAGGAAGTGAAGTAGAAGAAGTATATGCTAATGGTGCAGTGCTTGTTGATCCTAAAATAGGCAAAGCGGGAGATATAGATACTGCTGTGGCAGTCCTTAAATTTAAAAATGGTGCTTTAGCCATTATTGATAATTCACGCCAAGCTGTCTATGGTTATGATCAGAGGGTAGAGGTTTTTGGCTCGAGTGGCTGCGTTATAGCAGATAATGAAGCCACCAACACGGTTAAAATCTACACTGCTGAATGTACGAATATAGATAAGATTCCTAATTTCTTTTTAGAAAGATACATGGAATCATATGCGACCGAGCTAAAATATTTCTTTGAATGCATTAAGAATGATCAATTTCCCCGTCCAAATGGAAAAGATGGTCTGCAAAACGTTTTAATAGCCAGAGCTGCTCAAAAATCATTTGAAGAGAATCGACCAGTAAAAATGTCCGAAATTAATCAATAATGGTTGTTCATTCTGACTTCTTGATTAATTCATGAATGCATTTATCTTAGATAAATGAGGTTAATTTTTAAATAATAGATTCGCTAAATCTTAATTATTATGACTGAAGAAGAAAAATCTTCAATTTCGAGGTCCAAGTCATATTTTCGCTACATGATCTTAATACTGGTGTTAGTTCAGATATTAGATGCTTATACCACGAGTTATACAGCAGTATTCCCATCTAAAGTAGCAGAGGAGTTTTTAAAAGGATATTCTGCGAATGAACAAGCAGCGATAATGGCTCTAAGCATTGGAATTGCGACTGTTGGAATGTATTTCGTTTTTGTGAATCAATTCTTAGCTGACAAGCTTGGCAGAAGATTGATGTTATTTATCACTACCCTAGGAATGGGGGTATCGGCATTGTTTCTGGCATTATCCCAGGATATAATCCAATATACGATCTTTCTGTTTTTAACTTACTTATTTTTCAGTGCTGACATGTGGTTGATCTATATAAATGAAGAAGCCAAATCGGAAAAAAGAGCATATTATACTAATGTCGTTCTTGCATTTGGAATCGCAGGTCCCATTCTGATGCCCATTTTTAGGTCAATATTTATCACTGAAACCAGTCCAGTAGGAGCTTGGAGAGGCATGACGTTATTTCCGATTCTATTAGGCATCCCACTAAGTATCATCATAATCTTGACCATGAAGGAAACTGCAAAATATGAGGAAATGAAAGAAGGAAAATTAATTCAGAAGGAGGAATTGTCTATCACCTTCAGAGAGAATATTCGAGCTTTATTTGCTTCCGACCGTAAAAAAGAGCTGATTGCGCTATATGTCATGAGCTACTTTTGTGGGTTAAATTTCATCTTCCTCCAACTTGCAGAATTATACATTGCAACGACGGCGGGTTTACCAGAAAGCAGTATCAATTTAGTCATTTACATTGTCGCCATTTCTGTGATTTTAGGCTATTTACTTACGGGAATAATAGCTGATAAAATTGGTAGAAAACCATTAATTTATCTGTTTTCCGTCCTGATGTTCATTGCCACCATAATTTTATACTTTGGTTCAATTTCCTCTCCGGCTATCTTCATATTTATCGTTATAGGCGTGGCTTTAGGTTATGTAGCATACGACAGCTTACATATCGTTCTCAGAATTGTCACTCTTGAAGTGGTTCCGACTGATCGAAGAGGTACGGGCAGTGGTTTGAGAGCATTAATTACTGCTTTAGGGATAACCAGTGGCTTTTTTATCGGCAGCGCATTATCTTTTGCATTTGGTTTAGGGGTTGCATTTATCTTAATAAGCATCCCTCTATTTATAAACGTCTTATTGGCACATAAATACCTTACAGAGACAAAAGGGACAGATTTAGCAATGGTAAAATAATACCCACATTTTCTTTTCATTTTCAATTTATTTTTTTTTTTGCGTATTTTTGTAAATTAGGAAAAAACAGAGTTTTTTAATTAAAAATCATACATAAAAATTAAAACGCAAAATGTGAATATCAATGAATTTAGAAGACATTAAAAAAATTAAAGTTCCTTCCGCGATGATTAAAAAAATCTTTCCTCCAAAAAAGAGCGTGTATACAGTTGATACCACGGGAGATGGAAAAGTTGATGGTGTAAAACTGGTAGCATTAAATATAATCATGCCATTTGAAGTACCTGCTAAGGAAGATATAGGAGATGTAAATGTTGACGATATTGATCCATCAGAATACGGAAAATTATTGCTAGATGGTGAACAAATTGATATTTCTAAAGGATCTTCGAATATCGATTTGATAAAAGATAGTCTGACTATTTATCATAAAGGAGAATCTTATTCTTTTGAAGATGCAATTGGTGGAAAGATGTCAGGAAAAACAATAGC
>SDNN01000244.1 GCA_004524425.1 Promethearchaeota archaeon | reverse complement strand
ATGGCCAGTTTTAATCAACCTTGAAATAGTTCAATAACTTTTCAATATTTTTAAATATTGAATTTTGTAAATTAAATTTAGTCATTAGTTTCGAATGCAATCCTTGAATTGGATGAGCTGCCGGAAATTCTATAAATTCTCCGAATTGACTCATGTATTTATTTGGTATGAGAATTCCACATTTATCATAGTGCATTGAATGGGATTGGAAAAATTTTTCGATTTTTTCAATTGAATCATGAAATACAATATCATATTCAGTGATACTATCAATGGCTTCATATTGACCCATAGGAAACGTATCGATTAATTCAAGGGGAATGATCCCAAAAAAATCACAAATGAAAGCAACATGCAAATTGGAACGGGGAATCAATTCATTATTATTGATTTCATCTAACCATTTACTAATGCTAGGGGAATTGGGGCCCTTGACATCTAACTCCGGTAATAAGATTAAATATTTAGCATCTTTGGGAACCCGATAATTTTGCTCCAGTTTTACTTGATATCTCTGAAGTATTGGTCGATATAAGGCAAGTGAGGAACAAAACAACCTTCCATGATTTTTATATACTTTCTCATGAGTTTCTAAAAGAGTTCCATTTTCTTTTAGCACGTGAACCGCTTTTACTAGATTAGGATGACTTCTAACCCGTGTTTCTACTAGTTCCCATAAATTTCCCTCTCTTATAGCTTGTCTTATCGTTTTTAACTCCGAGAAAGAAATATACAAGTTATGCTTTGCTACCAATTCTACTTGTAGCGGTTTTTGGAATCCTCTTACCTCATTTGGGGTATATTGGGAACATATCGGGCAGTGACATGGAAATTCAATTAGTTCCTCAAGTCTTTTGGTTCCTGTTGATAATGTGAAATATCTTTGCTCATTAGCATATAAAATATACGCTGCGGAATCCATTAAATCGCAGCCACAAGCCACAGCTAATGAAAAAAATTGAGGTAGTCCTAATCCGAACATGTGCAGTGGTTTGTTAGGGGAAAAATATTTTCTCACATTTAATAGAATTTTAATGAGTAAATCAAATCGATATTCAGTGGCAGGCTTCACCAAACCTCCAATTGCATATAGGTCAAAATCTAACTTGCACATTTCAGTTGCACTATATTTTAGGAGATCTAGGAATTTTCCCCCGTGAATTGGACCAATCCAATGACACTCTTGGTTAATTCTTCGGTTAATATTGTCTCTTGCTCTTGAAATGGTATGTTCAACTTTTTTTTTCGCCACATCATGATCATCATCTAGCTGCACTGGAATGTCTAATATCACTGGAAAGTCTGAAGAGATCTTTTCTTGGAAACTCTCAATTTCATCAGGACTGATATCAAATTCCTTGTCATTATACATGTATTGCTGAAATGCTCCGCTATCAGTGGCAATAAAACCATTAAAATCTAGATGATCATGAATTCCTTTACTGATTAATTCTTCCCTTAGTTTTTCGTTTTGATAAATGGTATAGGCATTTGTAAAAATAGCCTCTGCTCCGAAATTCTTGAGTTCCGAAGGTGAGATGATATTCTTGAAGGGATGGACCACGGGAAACAAGTTAGGAGTGATCATTTTCTTATTTTTAATGGTTATTTCTCCTATTCTTCCAAGCGCATCCACATCAATTATTTCATACTTCATTGAGAATGATCATCCTGCTAATACCCTTTAATCAAAGAATTCATTTAAACGATTTGCCTCATTTAGTTCTTGAAGCCAATCAATTTTTCCAAAAGAAAATTTATCAATATCCTCTTTTCCTGATATGAGGTTTATAATGAGTCTGGCCGATGATTCAATGGTAAGATTAGTGGTATCTAGTTCTAATATTGGTATTATCATCTGTTTTTGGAGTAAATAATCTACACAATTTCCCAATATTTCCGATTGAATGTTTTCCATTATTTTATCACGATTATATCCTCTTGCTTCTAATCTTTTATATAAAACGTCCGGATTACATCTTAACACTATTGCGAAATCTATATGCTCCTCAGGGACCATATCTGAAAAATGGCTTTCAATAATTAAATAATCAAAATTTTCTTTTTGAATCTCAATTATGGAATTTTTAAGGAAGGGAACTAATTTATCTTCATCTATTACATGGGTATCTCGCTTATCATCATATTTTAAAGTAAACTCCTCTGAAATCGCGATTTCATTTAGCGTTAGAACTTTTGCGTTGATAAATTTTGCGATTTTATTTGAAATTGATGTCTTTCCTGTTCCAGGTGTTCCAGAAATTATTATAATTTTCATTATAATTAATGATAAATAAATGGTGCGAAAGGGGGGCTTCGATCCCCCGACCTCACGGTTATCAGCCGTGCGCTGTTGGCAAACTAGAGTTTATCCATAAATTAATGCCAAGCTAAGCCACTCTCGCAAAAAACTATGAAAAGATAAACTTAGATTGATATTAATACGTAATTAAAACCATTTAAAAAATTTTTTGACACAGCCAGATTTAAATATTTAAAGAAGCACAATTTTTTATAATAATGTCTCCAAATGTATTGAATTATTCCATCATAGGATTGGAAGATTATTTGATAAGTTTTGAGCGATATTGTCGCCCTTGTGATATACAAAATTATTGTAAATATGGTAAGGACAATCCATTTTCGATTAAAATCAACTGTAATGATCTCAATAAAGCGAAAGAAAAGATCAAATTTGAACAACTCCAGAAGCTTCAAAAAATGGAAGATGTCAGTGTTACATACGAACAGTTGATCAAAAAGGTTAAGATTAATTTACAATCCATTTTTTCATCGATTTGGTCCGATAAGGTCAAGGTCAAAGAGGATATCCGGTGTCTAGATACTCAAAAAGTTGATCCAATGCTTGTTTCACAACAAGGTCAGGATTGGTGGCAGGATTTTAATGCTACAATTAAATTGATCAATGATGAATGTGAAAAAATATGAATGATATGAAAAAAAAATTTTTTGAAAAAAATTATCAAATTCTCTATGAATTCAAGGAATTTTAACGTTTTCTTTTTAAATCTTTTTTTAGATTAAATTATGTGTTAGAATCAAATGAATTTTTGGATGATATATTCCAACAATTAGATAATCTTCTTAAATTGATTAATAATGGGATAATAACGTTTTTCTTCTACTTAAAATGGATATTTGTATTTATACTAATAGCCATTTCAGCATTAACTCTTTGTAGATTGAGAGGAATATATTTAACTGAAAGAATAAAAGAGATCGAGAAGGAAAGCAATCAATTAAGAAGACCAAGATTTATCTTGGGCTTATTCTATCTTTTCCTAGCATTCGGAATCGCATTTAATTTTTTCATTTATTTCATGATTTGGATAAATAATTTCCTTCCGCCCCCTTTAATTTTCCAAATTTTGGATAGTGTTAATCCTGATTTTTATAATCTCAACAGGATTAAAAATTATAATAAAAGTGAAAATGAATTTGAAAAATCTATTCATCTTGTATTTGCCTTGGCTTCATTTGAAGCTTTTCTGCATTTAATCTTAACAATCTGGTATCTTGTGAATAATAATCGATCAATAAGTAACCCCAGAAAGGTTATACATAATTTACTATGGTCTTTAGCAGCTAGTATATTTTTTGGTTTTTTGACCTTCACACCATTCTTTCTATGAATTGATATTAAAAAAATTTTAGTTTAAATAATTATCTGAAAATATAAATCACATGTCGTTAAAAATTCTTTATTGTCAACCAAAAGAATCATTCGGAGATACTCGCTTTCTTACAAGTTTTTTGAGAATATCTAATTATTTGAATTCTAGAAAAGATGAACTTAATGGTTATTTTGAAGAAAGGTATCTCGATTTAAGATTTGAAGAGCAATTACCTTCTTTTTATTGTCCTGAAAATGT
>SDNN01000053.1 GCA_004524425.1 Promethearchaeota archaeon | reverse complement strand
TTACTGGTCTACAGGCTTTTATTAGATTCACCCAGAATACCGGAAATAAGCACCTATATTTTCATTTTTCTAATCTGTACAATTTTTTGTTTTTTGATCATGGGGGGTCTCATTATTAAAATCATTTCATATGAGAGCATAGATCACGTGCTATTGGCAAAATACATACTTCTTATTGGAGTCTTAATCATAATATTCTCTTATGTCAAACTCTCTTATATTACCTACATGGATCGAACCATGGTAAATATTGGCAACGGGGATCAGATCACTTTCAAATATTTTGTCTTTAAATTCAACGCTGAAATCTTCGGTCCTTATGATCTGTGGGTTGCTTGGACTTTCTTTACGGCTGTTGTATCCTTGTATCTATTAATTGGTCTTATTACATCTGGTGGGGGACTTGCGTGGTTATTGGAATTAACCAAAGAAACTAAAGATTAAAATAATAAAAATATCTAAATTTTCCATCCTCTTTTTTTAGAAAATGAATAAACGCAATAAAGATACTTTAAATATCAAATTTTTTGATTAATCAATTCAATCTGCTTTTTATTTGCTTGGATCTGCTTCTTAAAGTCACTTCCGTGATCTTAGCAACATCAGCTACAGTAGACTGTGTCTTTCGCATTGATCCCTCTTTTGCAGCAATATATATGCAAGCAGCAGCAAGACCCTTTGGATCTTTTCCCGTCCTTTGTAAACCATTTTTGGTTGCAGTTTGCAACATTTCTATTGCCCTCTTCTGGATCTCCATCGGTAAATCCAAGTTGTTTGAAAAGCGAAATATTAATGATTCTGCCGTGATAGGTTGATATCTTAGACCTAATTCAGGTAGAACTTCTCGAATTATCATCGCTAGACTTCTATGTACCGTTCTTCGAGGCGTAAGGGATGCTTCACAAACTTCATCCAATAAACGCGGGAAATCGTGCACTCTAATCGCTGCATAAAGAGCACCTGCAATAAATCCATTGATGGATCTTCCCATGGTCAATTTCTTCTTAGCAACTATGCTATAGATTTTCCACGCACTATCAGATATATATTCAGGGATGTTTAATTTTGAACTAAGCATCTTCAATTTGGGTTTAGCTTCCCAAAAATTACGCTCAATGCTGGAAATTAGAGAATTTTGAATTTTGCTAAGTCGAGAAAATAGAGCCTGTTCCTTAGCGCCAATTGATTTGCCCTTTGAATCAGTTTTTGTGTTCGGAAGCATAGTTCGTGGGCCAAAATCTCTCCAGCGAGGCTCAGTTCGTTTTCTATTTTGAATTTCTTCAACGGTATATGCGCGTCTTTCATTTCCGACATATTCCTTCTGGAAAATCATCCCACAATTCAAGCATACCCTGTTTCCATCTCTAATTTGTACTAAAGGATTTTCACAACAATGATCTTCCGTGGTACTTTGTTCTTCTTCTATGGAACTGTTTTTTCTTGAATTTCTTAAATATTGACGAGGAGTGTGAGTCATGATATTCAGTAAAAAATTATTAATAAAATGTTTTTTAAATCAATAGCCTATATATTTTATATACTAGACCTTTTGTTCTTACTCTTATTAGAATATAAGAAAGATTGTCGCATATTTAAATATTTGTTCCATTAGAGTACAAAATTGATTAAATGTTTATTTAATCAGAGGTAAAGATGTTGAATTTTATAAAAATTTCAATTCTTTTTTTTTATTAGATGAGAATTGTTTAATTACTTTAATATCATTTTGAATATCATTCATTACTTTTATTCCATGAGTTTTTAATTTTCATGAGGGCATGTTTAATTATTTTAACTTCTTGATTGGCATGAGAAATATCATGCTCCTCAAATTTAGGAACAAGCCAACTTACATACCATTTAAAAAAGACGTCTAGAGCGTTCCATATATCTTTTATATCACTCACCATGGATTCATGGTAAAATTTAATTAATTCTTTGGGAAATCTCTGTTCTGCTTTTCGGGTTCCCTCATCTCTCATACCTAACAAGAAGCCACTCACCCTCAGGAGTAATCTTCGAATCCATGCTACGAAATCGATTGAAGTAACGTACTCTCCTCTGGTCATGTATCCCGCGATTATATAACAAAAACTGGGAAGTGCTATTGCTACATTTCTAATTTCCTTATCATATTTATTGAAATTAAAAATAAGTTGTTTCGCATGGTCCATCGCTTTTTTACCTAAACCAGTTCGATCATACAGAAGTTGAGCACTCTCTGCTACTTTCCACTTATTTTTCATGACATTGAAGCTTCTAAATGCCAATTCAAATTTGACATATGGTTTAAAAAATATAATAACATCATTAGGATTAGCACTTGATTTTGATACATGAATTATTTCACCTAATTTATTAATCTCCTTCATAAAAGCGGTTCTAATCTCTTCTTTTACATCTTCATTCTCATACATGACGTAAAAATCGATATCTGAAAACACATCTCCAGATTTAATGGCAAGTGAGCCAAGTAGAAATAGTGCATCTACTTGAGGCACCTTTTTCGCAATCTCTGTAGCCCTCGATATAATTTCGTCGTGATAAGATAAATCTTGATAATTATTTAAAAATGCTTCAATTTCTTTTTTAGTTGGCAAGTTTTGGACAAAAATTTCTTGCAAGTTAATTCCTCTATTCAAGTTTTTTGTATAATTATTAAAATACCATAGAAATATTTGGTTTTATAATATACATGATTTGTATTATAATTTAATCTAATAAATCAAAAATAAATCAGTTTCCATGCATTTATTATTTGGATTATTGCCAAAGTATTTTTAACTTTTAGGGATAATTATTAAAAACTAACGGAAATTCTTCTTATAAACCTTTATTTCTTATTAGATTCTACAAGTTCAAAAAAGAAAAATGAAGTGAAGAAGATGGACTTTTATGATGTTGTGAAAAAGAGAAGAAGCTTTCGATTTTACAAACATGACATGCCCGAACAAGATAAAATTGATAGAATTCTTGAAGCAGCCAGATTAGCCCCCACATGGGCTAATATGCAAGGAATGCATTACGTAATTGTGCAAGATCCAGAAAAAGTGAAAGCAATTTGGAAAGCGATCGGTCAGAGAAAAAAATTTGCTGATGCGCCAATGTTCATTGTTGGTGCTATTTCTGAAAACGATTCTGGGAAAAATGCAAGCGGTGAAAAATATTATCCGGTTGATTTTGGAATATGTTTTGAACATTTAATTTTAGCAGCTACCGCAGAAGGATTAGCATCGTGTTGGATAGGATGGTTTAACGAAGAAAAGATTAAGAAAATCTTAAACATACCTGAAAAATATCGAGTTTTAGGTCTCACCCCTCTGGGATATTCTACAAAGCCCAAAGGAGAGGTCACTGACAGAAAGTCGATAGAAACGACTGTACATTACGAGTCTTTTTAAATGTACAATGTCTTAATACAGAACTTTAAGTTATTTCATTTATTTTCAAGCTATAGAGGTAAAAATAAAAAAATTCGTTAAATACGTGATGATTGTGAGAATTGCCAGAATAAATGTTCAGACCGAAAAAATTAACTATGAAGAAATTACAAAAGATTCAGAATACTTTTTATTTGGTGCGAGAGGATTAAGCTCTAAAATTGTGCACGATGAGATAGACCCAATGTCTGATCCATTGGGAGAGAAAAATAAATTAATAATCGCAAACGGACTTCTCACTGGAAGTCCTTTTCCTAATTCTGCCCGAACTTCGGTGGGAGGAAAAAGTCCCCTAACTGGAGGAGTCAAAGAGGCAAACGTGGGGGGCAGACCTTCATTGATGCTCGCTCTACATGGATATAGAGCTTTGGTGTTGCAAGGAGCATCTGATAAGCTCCGTTTGATCATTATTGAAGATGGCAAGATCAAGCTAATTCCTGCTAAAGAATACGAAAAAATGGGTAATTACGAATTACATTCACAATTGAAAGAAAAATATGGAAAAAATATTGGCATCTATTCAATAGGTCCTGCTGGAGAACATAAAATGAAAAATTCCACGGTATGTGCCAACGATTTGGAGGGTTATCCGAGTAGGCATGCGGCAAGAGGGGGCTTAGGAGCTGTAATGGGCTCGAAAGGGATTAAGGCTGTGGTTATTCTTCCTATAAAAGGATCGAGAGTAAAAATTCACGATATTAAAAAATTTAGATCTTATTCTTCGCCGTTTGCTAAAGAGTTAGCCACCACCAAAGAAGCATTTTCAATTTACGGTACCGCCATGGGGATGAATCCGATGAGTGAATACGGAGGACTCCCCACGAAGAACTTCCGCATGGGTTCTTTCGAAAACATTGAAAACATTTCTGGAGAAAAACTTCACGAGGTTATCACTTCACGAGGAGGAAAAAAGAGATTACCCTGTTCTCCAACGTGCGTGATAAAATGTTCTAATTTATACGTGGACGAGAAAGGAAATCACGTCACATCAAGTTTAGAATATGAAACAATGGTGCTTAATGGCTCTAATTTAATGATTGACGATCTCGATATCTTGGCTCGAATCGATCATTTATGTGATGATATAGGGGTTGACACGATTGAATTCGGAGGGACCGTTGGAGTTGCAATGGATGAAGCTAGGGTTGAATGGGGAGATGCGGAAAGAGTTTTTGATATATTAGAAGAAATAAGAAATAATACTGAAATTGGACAACTATATGGCAACGGAGTGCGCCATATTGGTAAAATATTGAATGCTAAACGCATACCTGAAGTAAAAGGACAAGGAATTTCTGCCTATGATCCAAGAGTAATGAAAGGCATGGGAGTGACTTTTTCTACGACTCCAATGGGAGCGGATCATACGGCAGGAGCTGCAATAGCTGGGCGTGTTCCGAGGCAAGGAAAGGATTATGGGGAACTTACCGAAGATAAAGGTAAATTAGAATTATCTCGCGAGCTTCAGATCTATACCGCTGTTTTGGATTCAATGGGATGCTGCTACTTCATAGGGCCGAGTTATGAGACGATGGAATTAGTAGCTAATGCTTTAAATGCGATGTATGATCTTGACTTAACGAGAGAAGAGGTTATAGCCATTGGGAAAAAAATTATTCGATACGAGCTTGAATTCAACAAAAAAGCAGGAGTATCGCATGAAAAAACCAAGATACCGAAATTTTTCAAGGAGGAGACTGTGGAGCCTACGGGGCTAAAATACACTTTCTCCGACGAAGATATTGAAAACTTTTGGAAGGAACTATTATAATTTTCAATTCTTTCACTTAAAATGTCTTAATAGAGTGTAATTATTTTCCTAGTTCATCTAATTTTAATATTTTCTTCTAAATTTTTTGAGAAATATGGTGAAAAAAGATTTTAAAAAAACTATTTAAATCCAATTCAGTAATCCCTTTTTTTTCATGACCATTTCTGCGATAATTATCAATAACATGCCCAGTACAATAATAACAAGCGCCGATATGCCTAAAAGGAGTCCAATTTTAAGAACTAGCAATGGTATTCTAAAAATTACTGATAAAATGCAGTATATTATTCCTCCAATCAAGAAAATAGTTTTTTCCTTTTTGAATATCGATAATGCAAAATGCCATGAAAGGATGAGCAGGATGTAGGATATTGATATCATGATAAATGGAATCATATCAGCTCCCATTGGAATAAAAATTCCAATTATTATCATAATGAATGTATAAATACCAAATAATAAGAATAATTTCCACATGTTATCAACGAAGAAATCTTTCTCAAGTTTTAGTAATATAATCAATATGAACCATGGTATGAAGATAAGCAAGACGAACACGTAAAAGTTCATCATTAGTATGAAATAATCAAAGATAAGCGAAGCTAGTAGACCTATTAAGATTAAAACCATGCCTAGTAATCGTAACATGCTTTCCTTTTTTCCTTTAATACTTTGCATGTTAGTAAGTAGGATTTTAAAATTAAAATAATTAATTATTTTGTTTTCCATATTTTAAAACTTTTTAGAAAAAAAACTATTAAAAAAAAATAAAAATTTTATTAAATCTCTTAAATTTGATTTATCTTTCCTCTTGAATAGATTCTAACTCTTTTCCTTTTGTTTCATATGGTTTCATCAGCAGAGATAATAGGGGAATCAGCATGAACAAACCGCCGATTATCCAAAAGCCTAACATATCAGGAAATAGTGTTAATAATAGGAAAGCCATTAATGGCCCAATAACATATCCTGATCTAGCGATGGTATTACATACACCTGTACAAGTGGATCTTACCTCCGTTGGAAAAATTTCGCTGAAATAGACCATGATCCAACCCAATACTATTGGCATGAATAAATAAATCATCCAGAAGAATATAGGTAATGTAGTTAATCCCAAGAAAGTAAATCCGATAACAGATCCTATGCATCCTACTATCATGGTTCCTTTTCTTCCCACTTTATCTAACAATAATCCACAAAGTAATGCTCCCACCATGGTCAATAATCCACCAATAGTTAAAATAAGTCTATATTCATCTGGAGTGTATCCTACAATATTCATGTAGTAATATCCACCCCAAGATATGCCTAGTTTAAAAGATATTGTCCATATTGTATATGTAACTGCTGAAATGAGGATATATTGTAAGTCTTTTTTCTTTAACTTTTTAAGGGCCATTCTTATTTTAAGGAATTCATGTTCTCGCTGTTCTTTAGCATCGAGCCACCTCTGTGTTTCCTTCATTTTGTACCAAAAAATAAGAAGGACTAACATGTAGAAAAACATGATGCCATAACACCATCTCCAACCAATGGATTCTGCAATAGTAGTACCTAGAATTGCATATAAGGGTATTAAACCAATAAGAAATGCTATGCCTCCATAGAATCCACGCTTTTTTGCGGGTGCTTCTTCCATTACTGGAATTTCCCACATATTGGATACTGTCCCCATTATCACTATCGAATATAAGATAAGAAAAAGATGCAAGCTCAAAGATAGAAAAACTATCAGAATGGAGGGGATACCCAATACGAGCATTAAAATAAGAATCCCCTTTTTTCTGCCAAACGCATCAGAATACCATGCAATGAAGAAAACTGCAAACGCTATTACTCCATAAATTCCTTGCCATAATGCAAATTCGGCAGCAGAAACCCCAAATTCAGCAATAATATAAGGTATTGCTGGTCCTTCAATTTGAGAAAGATATTGATCTAGTAAAGCTACTAAACCCATAAAAATTACTAAAAATTTAACATAACCTTTTTCTCTTGGTTCTATAGGTTTTTCACCTTTTTTTTCTGCTAATGCTTCAAGTTTTGCCATTTTATATCATCCAATTGAAAATTCTTTTTTTTTTTTGAAATTATAATTTTTTTTAATTGATTTCTGAGTTAAATAAAATCTTCATTATATTATTATAAAAACGTTTTTGTTTTTCTTTTAGATTTAAATTTAGAACTTTTTTTTTAATAGTTATTTATTTATACAAATATCGATGAGATAATATTGTAAGCTTAAAAATATTAATAGTGGAGTAGTTTAAATGAGATTAGGAGCACACATGAGCGTGAAAGGAGGGAAACACATGGCTTTAGTTAGAGGTAAGAAAATAGGGTGTGAAACAGTTCAAATTTTTATTAGGAATGTCCGTTCTTGGACATCTAAACCTTTAGAAAAAGCAGAGATTGATGATTTTCTAAAAAAAAAGAATGAGATTGATGATGTCTGGCCCATAATATCCCATAATAGTTATTTAATTAACCTTGCATCGCAAGATGATGAAAAACTTGGAAAATCTTATGATGCAATGCTAGATGAAATGACTATAGCTGATCAGCTCCAATTAGACTACGTGAACATGCATCCGGGTGTTATCCCTAAAAGCAACCAAGATTTATCTTCAAAAGAAGCCATGAATCAAATTGTTGAATATTTAAATAAATTAATAGACGCTAGTAAAGATTCTAAACTAGTGATTCTGCTTGAGACTACGGCTGGGCAAGGTAAGGGATTAGGACATAAATTTGAACACATGAATTATATGATTGAACGCATAAAAGATAAAAACAGAATTGGAGTTTGTTTTGACACTGCTCATTCGTTCGCAGCGGGTTATGATTTTAGGACAAAAAAGAAGTATGAGGCCCTATGGAATGAATTTGATGAAATCATTGGAATAAGGTATTTAAAAGCATTTCATTTGAATGATACACAAAAAGAGTGTGGCTCTAGAGTTGATAGACATGCCCACATCGGAAAAGGGCAAATTGGAGAAGAGGCATTTAGTCTTTTAGTTAATGACGAGTCATTTAAAGACTTGCCTGGAATACTGGAGACCCCCGAGGGAGATGAAATGTATGAAAAAAATTTGAGATTTTTAAAAAGTCTTAGAAAATAAAGAATTGTGGTTCATTAGCGGTCTTCAAAGGGAACCTTTCTTACTTTCAAACTAAAAATAAAAATTAGTAAAGTCCTAAATTTCTTCCGCAATTCATGATTAATTTATTATTGGAAGCGATATATAGAAAGTAGATCCTTTATTACGTCCATCGGACTCCATCCATATTTTTCCACCGTGCAATTCAATAATTTTTTTTGAAATGTATAATCCCAGTCCGGTTCCTCCGGTTGAAAGATATGATCCTTTACCGTAATGTTCGATTTTCCCAAATTGTTTGAAAACTTTTTTCTTCTCCTCTTCAGTAAAGCCAATTCCGTTATCTTTAACAGACACGATATAAAAACCCTCTCTTATTTCAGAACTAATGGTTATCATTCCATAAGGAGGTGTGTATTTTATAGCATTAGAAATTAAATTACTTAATACTTCATGGATCCTTTCTTTTTCAAATCTTGTTAATAGATTCTCATGAATGTTTAATTTGATGATTTGGTTTCTTGTTTTAGCAAGACCACCTAGTTCTCTCGTGGTAAATTTTATCAGAAACGAGAGATTTTCCAGGGAGGTTTCAAGTTCTATTTGACCAGAATCCAATTGAGAAGTTTTTAAGAGTTCACTTATAAGATTTTCTAGTCTTGAACATCCATTTTTTATCTCATCTAACATTGATATGGTATCAATATCGAATTCTTTTCTGTTTAGCTCTAATAGAAGGTCAGAATACCCTTTAATTGAAATCAGGGGGGTTTTTAATTCATGAGATATGCGGCGTAAAAATTCAGATTTTATTTCATCAATCTCGCTCAACTTTACGTTTTGTTCCTCTAGTTTTTCATATAATTTCCATCTTTGCTCTTCAATGGCTATGGCATCACTCACTAGCAAGAGTATTAATTGCTCCTCATAGTTTATTATGGGATTTTGTTGGTATAAAATACAAATAAGACTTTTAAAATCATCTAGATTCCGAATTATTTTTCCATATCCTCCTTTTATATCATATTTGCTGATTATAGGATCTAGGCTTGTATAATGATCTTTATCTAGATCGGAAAAAATATGAGGGATCTCGTGATCTTGTTCAAAAATTTCATTAATAAAAAATCGTTCTTTAAAATCCTTCACATCGCATTCAAAAACTTCATTTTTACTTGAAATGACTTGAACCACTTCCTTATCTTTTTGTGATAATTTTCTAGCATATATGACCATGATTCCATTGGATAAATTATTGACTGTTTGGACTAATAATTCAATGTTTTTTTTGAAATCAGTTGTGAAGTGAAAGAAATTCTGGTTTAATTCAAACATTAAATTTTCCAAGATTTTTTTTTCTGTAATGTCTTGTAAGATGGCATAGAAAAGCATTTCCTCACCAAAATTGATCGTAGAAATTCTAGTATTAATCCATATTGTGTTTCCATCCTTTTTAATAAATTTAAAATCCTTTGCTTCAATTTGATGTCCTTTTATTAAATTGTCGAATCTTTCTCTTAATTGAAGCTGATTTTCTGGAGTACTTGCTGCGAGTTTTAAGTAATTCTGACCCATTAATTCTTCTCGATTTATTGCAAATATCTTCTCTGTAGCTGAATTACAATCAATGATCACACCGTCTTGATCGAATAATATAATGGAAAAAGGAGAGTTTTCAAACAAATGCCTGAATTTTTCTTCGGATTGTTTTAATCTTTGTTCTGCTAATTTACGTTCACTAATATCTTGAAAATTTTCCAGAATGTAAGGTTTTCCTTCCAAATTGATCTTCTTAGCATTTTTTAAAATAGGATTCTCGTGATTATCTTTACATCTTATAGTAGTGTCCATTCCTCTGAATCCCTCCTTACCTTCTCCCCTTATAGGACAACTTCTAGAAATCGATCCTTTTGGACATAACATATCACATGATTGTCCAATCAATTCTTTTTTGCTATACCTTGTAATTTGACAGGTGCGTTCGTTTACATCTTTAATTTTATAATCATCACCTATAATGATTGTGCCCCCAGCGATGTTTTCATATAAATTTCGGTATCTCTCTTCCGATTCTTTTAATTTCATTTCTGCTTCTTTTTGTTCCGTGATGTTTCTTATAATTGCCCAGAATCCGGTTGGATTATCATTATTATCCCTTAGTAACCACGTTCTAAGACGGATAGGAAAGATACTGCCATCCTTGCGAATATATTCTTTTTCATACTCTTCAGAATATCCTCTCATTAATACCTGATCATTTAAAATTTCAGATTCTTTAGCATGCCATTTTTTAGGAGTTATTTGTTCATAAGTCAAATTTGTAACTTGATTCTTCTCATAACCAAGCATTTCTAAGAAAGATTGATTGCAATCAATTATCTTGCCATCTAAATCTGTTAATCCTATGCCATCTTTAATAGAATTGAACAAACCTCGATATTTTTCTTCTGATTTCTTTAGTTTTTGTTCCGCAGATTTACGATCTGAAATATCTCGTATGATAAGCAACCCTTTAATATTACCTTTATAGTCAAGATACTTTTGCCCATTAAACTCAAACCAAATATAATGACCATTTTTATGTTTAAGTCGTGCTTCGATTATCCCTTCTCCGGTTTCAAAACCCATTTTTAATGCTTCTATACTCTTTTGAAGATCATCTGGATGTATGATTTCCCATTTCCTTTTTCCTAGCATGTCCTCATTAGAATAACCAAGCAATTTTTTATAAGTCTGTTCATTGATAAATTCATGTTTATATTCAGGATTAAGTATGGCAATTAAATCATTTGCATTTTCAGAAATTAAGCGATATTTTTGTTCAGATTCCTCTAATTTTTTTTCGGCTATTTTGCGGTCTGTTATATCTCTTGAAATTATAAGAGCTTTTTTCATTCCGGTTCTATCTTCAAAAATCTTTCCATTTGACTCATACCAAATGTATGTTCCATCTTTTTTTTTAATTCTACATTCTGTTGTCTCTACACCTTTGACAAAACCATCTTTCAGTTTTATTACGATATCTTCCAGTTCATCGGGATGAACGAAATTTCCTGCGAATTTTCCTAACATATCCTCTTTTGAATAACCTAGTACTCTTTTATGAGTTGCTTCATTAATATATTCATAACGGAACTTTTCATTAAGCACATCAATTAAGTCATTAGCATGCTCGGTAATTAATCGATATCTCTCCTCCGATTCTCTTAATTTCTGCTCTGATTCTTTTCGTTTTGATATATCCCTTGAAATTACTAAGCCTTTCCATTTTTCATTTTGATCTTTATATAATTTAGCTCTAATATCGAACCATCTCCAGGGTCCATTTTTTTGTCTAAGCCTTCCTTCTTGGTTAGCTTCCCCATTTTTAATGGTAGTTTTTATTAAATCATTCATGTTTTCGAATTCTTCAGGAAATCTTAATATTGATGCATACTTTCCGATTAACTCCTCCTTCTTGTATCCTAATAATTTTAAATGGGTATTTTCATTAACATATTCTATTTTAAACTTATTGTTAATAACACATATTAAATCATTAGAGTTTTCAGTTATGAGTTTATAGTTTTGTTCAGATTCTTTTATTCGCTTTTCAGCTTTTTTCATTTCTGTAATATCTTGAATGAATGCTAAATCTGCTTTATTTCCTTTATAAATTATTGGTTTACTATGTACTTCAATCCATATGATTTCTCCTGACTTCTTAAACATGCGAAATTGGAAAGAATTCAAGGCTTCATTGTCTCCTGAATATACTTTTTGGGCCAAAGAAAACAAAATCTCTCTGTCGTCTGGATGAATAATTTTTAAAAATTCAGCTTTCTTCCAATTTATGACCTCTTCTAAACCATATCCAATAGCTTCTGAAAATGCAGTATTTGCATATTTTATATAAAAATCTTGAAATATTGCAAATCCTAAAAAGGTTTGATCCGTGATTTGGTTGAAAATGTCTTCTGATTTTCTTAATTTTTTTTCCATTAGCTTTTGTTTCGTGATATCTCTGCCCACGGCAATAATGGTTTGTTTTCCATTGCAATTTACCAAATTACCTTTTGCAGAAATGTGTACATAATGGCCATCCTTATGTTTTGTTCTAAATTCAGTCGCAATTGGTTTATTGCTTTTTATTGCATTTAATATTGTTCGTTTAATGCTCGATATATCCTCTGGATTGATGAAGTCAAAACCATTCTTTCCTAAAAGTTCTCTTTGAGAATATCCAAAAACATCTAAACACTGAGGACTAATGTAGATAAAATTTCCAGTTAAATCAATTTCAATTATAATATCTAAGATATTGTTTACCAAAAATTGATATTTTTGTTCTACACTTTCATTCAAAATAAACAGCTTGATTTTATCATTTCAAATACTTAAAATGTAGACTGCGCTCGTTCTACAAAAAAGTATTTTTAATAAATTATAATGTAATTAATTAAAAAACATGTTGATTTGAAAATTAGTTCGAAACATTAAAACGGTAAATAATTAAATAAATTAAACACCAAGTTAAATCAAGGAGGATTAGAGAAAGAATTATTCAATTTCGAACCATAAGGGTGCATTATCTCTAATTTTTCCATTGTAATTTACGCTTAATTCTTCGCCCGGTTGGATTTTTTTTATTGCATAATATTCTATTGTATCATTTTCATAATCATAAATATATTTCACATTTGGATGATATGAATGATTAATGAATTGACAAATACTCAAAGCAATTGCACAAGCATACTCGCCATCATATTTTGGATCTTGCCATTCAAAAGTATATGCATGTAATATCGTGTCTTGAATTTTTTCATAATCTTTATTAGGTATTAATAAAACATTGGCCTTCTCTATTAGAGTTCCTTTATTAATCCCCTTTTTTGCGATTACCCCTCTTCCTTTCTTTAAAGAAATTCTTTTAACTTCAATTAGTTCGCTCATATCCAGAATTCAATATATTTAAATAAGATTATATTGTGATTTTGATTTCTTAGCTAAAATAAAATATTTATTTATATTATATTAACATGATGCAACAATAAATCATTTTATTAAAAACCATTTAGAAAAGATCTTTTCATTCAATTCAAAGAAACATGTTTAGATGATCCTTTTTAAAAAATTTTAATTATATTACTCGATGCTAGCATGTCTCTTTTCAATATCGCTCTCTGTAACTCCTAATAATTTCATGATCGCACCCCCAATCGAATCCAAGACCGATAACGCAGAAATATCAAATAAACTTGTATAAGGCGCTAGCGTCTCCTGTGAAATTGCCTTATCCTTACTTTTTCCTTCAATTTTAATGACGAAATGAGCCAATTTTCCGATTGAACTAGTTAAATTTCCAGTTAACAGTGCTATCTTACCTCCAATTTCATTTGCTTTTTTAGCTATGGCTACGGAAGATGTAGTCTCTCCACTTCCGCTTATTATTATCAGCAAATCATCTTCAGAATATTGATGCGTAACAGCATCCGATATAAAACAAGATTTTATCCCTAGATGCATTAATCTTTGAGCAAAACAACGCCCGATAAAGCCAGATCTACCAGCGCCATACACGAAGACCATTGCTTTATCATTTTTAACTTGAATTATTGCGTTAATTAGATTTAAAATATTATCTGTATCCACAGTTTCTTCATTTTCTTTAATTTTATCAGCAATTTCCACCATTGTTTTAAGAAATAAATCTTTAATTCTTGCTTCATTCATGTTTAACTCTCCTTTTTTTCTTGTTCTTTATATTTTTCGGGATTTACACATCTACGCCATTGATCTACAGTCTCCTTAGGCCCAAGACCAATTAAAAGATCGCCTATTTCAAAAATAAAATCTGGTTTAAAACTATATATCCATTTCTCTTGTCGTTTCAACGCAATAATATGAAAACCTCTTTTATAACGAGGATCTTGTAATTCTTGATAAGACTTTCCTCGAAAGAATGAATCTTCAGATAATTTTTCCCTTACAACTATTTCTGATGTCTCTCTTATTGCTTGTTGAAGTATTCTATGCGCTTCAAATCCTTTAATTATATTCTCAGCTATGTTTTCGGCAGCATCAGCAATCAATTCACATGAAAAGATTATTCTCATAATCCCGGTGAGATTCCGTGGATTCTCTACTAAATGAGCAAAGTATAATAAATCTTTTTCAAAGGATATGTTTAATCCATCCATTAATTCCTCCATTTCGAGAATGTCTTCTGCTAACTCATAATTATTAAAAAATAATGCCGCTAATGCTAATTCAATCATCGTTTCCGATATATCTGTTATTTGTATATAGGTCTTCTTTAATTCAGTTAGATAATCTCTTATTTGAGGATCATCAAGATCAAAATCCGGCTCTTTGCTACTTTTTTCTATCTCAAAAGAGATTGGCTCCTCATCACAGCAAAGATTTTTAACTTCCAAGATTGGTTCAATTTCTCCTTTAATAATGAGAATATCATCTTTTTTGATCATCTCATCTTTGCTAAATAACCATCTGTCATCTCGATTGATGGCAATTAAGTCTACACCGTGTTTAGATCTGAAATGAATCTCTCTTCTATTTTTTTCTATGAATTCACAACCTGAATTTACACGTATTTTAATAATGGGTTCAGGTACATATTCCCAGAAAAGTTGAGTAAAATCTCTGATATCACTATTAATGTACACAACTCTTGCAATGTCCGAAAGGGCATCTGAAATTTTATCAATTGAATATCCCATAACTACGATTGGTTCCAATTTTTTCGCTTCATTAGCACCACCAGCATTAGTTTGAATTATTTGAAAATTCAATAAGTAAGTCAATTCATGAATTCGATTTTCCAATTTGTATACTTCATCTGCAATCTCCTTGCTTCCAAATTTAATAGCGCTGTAGGCGAGATCAATCATTAAATCTATATTCTGTTTCATTTCTCTAATAATATCTTTAACTGAAAGGGGCTTGTATTTAAATTTCTTCCTTTTACGCATCATTTAGTTTTATTCACTCATAATGTTCAATTTTTTATAATTATATAAATATTATTATTAGAATTATCAAAATTAAGGGTGTTAAGAAGTCTGCCAACGACGTCAAAATAGGAATTAGAAATGATGACGGG
>SDNN01000052.1 GCA_004524425.1 Promethearchaeota archaeon | reverse complement strand
TCTATAGGACTATATTTAAAATAATGTTATATTATTATTACTATAACCATGATAAAATCTATTTTGATTTCTGACTCAGAAGGGTACGTGTTTTATTCTAAAATACTTGATAGAGACATGTATAATTACGATTCGGTTTTACTGAGTGGCTTCATTTCTGCTATTGGAAGTGTTGGGCGGGAACTTTTTAAGGAAGAGATCGCTACAATATCCTTTGGATACGAACAAGATTCACCAGGTATCGTCGTTCTTACCAAAGACTTTTTCGGAACTGAAAAAAAGATATATTTTGTATTCGTGACCCATGGAGATATTGACTTAAAAATGATCAAGGACGTGTGTACCAATATTTATATTAATAATAAGGCAGATTTGAAAGCTTCAGGAGTTAAAAAAAATATCCATGGCAAAATAGACAGAATTGTTCAATTGAACTTAATTAAGAAATAAAAAGATCAGGTCTATTTTATATATTTAATTTATTAATTTCTTTGTTTTACGGGAGTTAAAATATTAAAAAATTCCTTTTTTACGTTAATATTTCCTTGAAATTTCACGATAATTTTATTTCCCGTAAGCGTGGTTCCAAGAAAATGTTTATAATTGCTTCCAAATCTTGAAAAACCAATAATATCTCCATCTTTTAGACTCGAATCTAATTTAGAAGAATCTTTTATTCTAAGATATATGCCAGGTTTTAAATCACTTAAGCTGTTAATATTATGGATGCTTGAAAATGAGTAAGAGCCCGCATAATTATCCACAACATAATCATATAGTTGCTTGAGTGGTTTTTTCTTTATTTCGATGATCTCTCCTTTTAAACCCCTTTTCGCAATTAGAAGTGCCGCTATGGCATGATCTACGAATCCTTTTTTAGATTCCACTTCACTAACCAGTTTTCCTTTCTGTAGCTGGAATAATGCTTCTTTTGTTGTTTTGAATTCATCAACTAAATACACATCTGGAGGAGCAAATCTTTTTTGCATGTCCTTCTCAGTTTCTAGTTTTTCTCTCGAAATTTCTAAATCGGTGATGATGCACGCATTATCTTCACAGGGGATCTGAAAATATTCAATTAAAAATTCAATGATAAAATCTGCGCCAGGGCCATTACCTATGAAAATTTTATTTATTTGTTCTTTTGCATCATCTAAAAATATATCCATTTCTCTAGTTAGATGCTTCTTAGCTACATTTCGCGACCTTAAATCTTCTATATTTCTTTTTAAATTAACAAACCATAATGAAGGTAATTCCCCTTTCTCGATTAATGAAAAGCCATAATGTCTCGTGCCTGGATCAATTGAAAGGATAATTTCTGATTGTTGAAATTTCAATAAATTGAGATCAGCCTTACCATTTGAAATTTTCATCAAAGAATTAAAAAATGATTCAAATTGTTTATTTGGAACTTGAAGAAAAAGGATATTAGTCTGAGTTTGATAGAGTATTTCAATGTTGTATTTATCTATTAAAGAATAAACATCTGTGTAGTTTTCAAGCTTTACTATCACATCTTGGGAAGGAATCAGTTTAATGATCTTTACTCTTTCGATTGCTTTTGCGATAGCTTGCGCTATATCATCCTCATTTTTTCCAGAAAAGATATCAACATGCAATCCATCTAGATTAAAGGCATTGTACGCTGCAGATGCTCCTAAAATATCAAATAATGTATTTTCCTGAATCTTTTTACGCGATACGGTTAATTTTTTTCGACATCGAGGCACGATCCTTACTGAAGCTGTGCTATGTTTTCCAGTGCTCGTCTTGTTTATGGTAATTATTCCTTTAATTTTTGAACCAATTACCTTGAACTCGATAAAGGATTCAAGTTGATTTTTAATAAAATCAAATTGCACATCCCCTAAAACCAAGATATTGATATTATTATTTTCAATATAAAAGTCAAAGGAAGGGATGATTTTTTGAATTTTCTTTAAAAGGTTGATAGCAATATTGAACTTCTCTTTATCTTCAATTGAAATATTATATTCTTTTCTTGGATTAATTTCAGAGAGAAGGCCTTCTATTTTAGAAGATATGAACTTACCTTCACGATAATTAGTGCCTAATTCAAAATTTGGATCAATATTCAAGGCTATCTGGACAATTTCCCCTTGCATTGCCTCTTTTAAAGGTCTTCCCTTTAGAGAAAATAGATGCCTTACCTTAATTTTATCAGTGAGCCAATTTAATTGCACTTTTCCAGAGAGAATGCCTATGTTAACAAGTTCACCAATCCCTTTCATGTAATCATAACCTAAAATGATAAAGGAAAGATCTTCACCCATATCTACTCTCTTTTTAACTTGTATCGATAATTTACCAATCAGTTTTTCAATCCCAGACGAATTCTTTGCCGATGTCTCAATTATGGTAAGAGGTTTAGATCCTAATTTTTTCAATTCATCATTTATTTGATTTGTATTAGCACTTGGTAGATCCATTTTAGTTGCTGCGATGACGATTGGAATATTCTTACTCATGGCCTCTTCATAGAGCCAATAAGTTCTTGCTTGAAATCCTTCTGATCCAGAAATTACTAATAATAAAACATCTGCAAATTCTAATCCAAGAGCAATTCCACCTTTAAAATCCGCATGACCCGGAGAATCTAAAAAGTTTAATAATATATTTTTATTTTTTAAAAAAAATTGAATTACTTTTAGACTCACAGTGGTTCCATGAGCTAATTCAAAATCTAAATTATCGGGAAATTTACCTACTATAGCCTCAATCAGGCTGCTCTTTCCATGTTGGCTATGTCCAGCTACTAAGATATTCAATACTCTATATTTTTTCTCCATTCCAGATTAGAAAATGAAAGATTTTATCTAAAAACTAGTATTACAAAATACATCTTTAAAATGCATTTAGATGGATAAAAATTGTAAAACTAGATAAATAATGATTTTAAATAATACCTGTAATTTACCTCGTAATGTCACACTCCAATTGACCGAAGCATGTAATCTACGTTGTAAAATGTGTTATTTTTGGGGCGAAACTGGTACCTATTCCCTTAGAAAAATTGGAAAGAAACCTAAGGCATTAGAAATTGATGTGTTGTTTAAATTGATAAAAACTCTCGCCCCTTCAAAACCATTTTATAGTCTGTTTGGAGGAGAGCCATTACTTTATCCTAATTTAGAAGAATTAATTTTAGCAATAAAGAATGCTGGTTCTGCACTAGATACTCCAACTAATGGCACTCTACTTGCAGAACATGCTAAAATGTTAGTTAAGACACAATTTGATTATATCCGAGTTTCTATTGATGGTCCCCGTGAGGTAAATGATTTTCAAAGGGGAGATGGCAGTTATAATAAAGCAATGGCTGGTATCGAAACGCTTCATGAAGAAAAATTAAGGATTAAGTCTAAAAAACCATCAATAGAAATAATATTTACCATCACCCCTAAAAATTTTGATACAATTGAACAATTCGTTCTTAAAGATTTGAATTTAGATGTGATTGATAGAATCTCGTTTCAAATGGAAAATTTCTTGACAGAAGAAATGGGATTAGCATATGCGAAATTAATAAAATCTGAATTTAATATAAGAAGTGATAGATATTGGAAAGGTTTAGTGAGATCTCCAAATGATTTCAACAGAATTGATACTGAAGAATTAGCACGACAGGTGAATAAAATACATCATCATCTGAGCAAGATGAATAAAATTGTCATGTTCGAGCCACCTACATATTCATCAGAAAATCTTTCAGCGTATATTAAAGCCAATTGGAGCCGAATGACTGATCAATATGTTACTTGTTATGTTCCTTGGGTTTCTGTTGACATAACCAGCACAGGAGATTTAGCACCCTGCCATATTTTTTATGATTTAGTGATGGGAAATCTTTATGAAAAGGATTTTGAAGAGATTTGGAATGGAAAAAGGTATCAAAAGTTTAGAGATTACATGAATAAGAATAAGTTAATGCCCATTTGTCCAGGATGCTGTATATTATATTTAGCTGGTAAGAAAAAAAGGAAGAGGAAAAAATAAGAATAATAGAAAAAGGAGCCTTCTCGCTTATACAGTAGTGATATTCACTCGTTAAAGAGATCTTCTAAAACCTTCAAGAGATTCTAGATAATCTAAAACTGATTCTCTTATTTCTATGGCTGGCAAAATTCGCCTTGTTTTCCATACGTAATCCATGGCATCCCCCCATGACCACTCAGGATTTTGTTTCAATAGCCATGCTACTATAAGCCCTCCACTTCTCGAGATTCCCATGGCACAGTGGACAAGCACCTTTCCATTTTTGATGTTTCTCTCAATAAATTCTAAAATCTCTTGCAAATAATCATGAGGGGGATATGTGTTATCTGGAAATCCCTTGAATAAATATTTAAACTCTTTCGGTGGCACGTAATATTTCTCCTGCATTAAATTAACTATTGCAGTAATCCCTTCTTTTCGTAATTTATCAAAATTGAGTTGGGGCCAATAGGCACCTATATATAAATTATCGTGAACTTTATAAATCTCATCCATATCTGACATTCTCAACAACTCAAAGATAAAGTAAAAATTTCATTAATTGGGTTCTTCTTCACTTAAATCTCTACTGGCAATTAAATTTGCGCCCGTATCTACGATATTTTCGATTAATACGTCCCCCATTTTAATTGGAGCATTAATCTCTTTGACTGCAATTTCCTTCAAGGCATCTTTTAATTTATTTTTAAGGATAGGACCATCCGTCCTTACTGGTATCAATGGTAAGAATCCATTCTTCACGCGTATCGTGGTGGTCAAAATTCTTTTTGGCTCGTAAAATTCTTGTTGAGCATATTCTAAACCGCGCTTGCAGGTATATCCCTCAAATGAGACTTCTCCAGTATCTTGATCCTTTTTGACTTGAATTTCACATCCCGTCGGACATACAATACATCTGATCACGCGAACAACACTTTGACTAGATTCTGACATTTCAATCAATCCTCCTCAATTAGTACCTCGGGGCGGGGTACTACTTCTATCTGGATCTCTTTGCATTCTGGATCAATACCAATTTTTTCCAAATTAATATTTAATTCATTCATCTCGCTTGGAATTACATAAACCTTTTTCTTAGAATAGATTACCCCATTTTCGTCTCTAAGCTGTATGAGAATTCTCCTATCAGGGTAACGCACTCGAAAGGTGAATATGATCTCTTTTTGCAGATCTTTCTTATTAATCAAATCTGGTTTAACATAATTCACGTTTTCTCCTGGCACGCATTTAATTTGTTCCCCTTTTTTGAAATCTTTTCCATATATATTTTTCACATAGTCTACCGCAAAATTACCTGCCCTATGAGCTTCAGCTGAGACAAGATCAACTAAATCATGAACTTGTAATACATTTCCGCACGCAAATACACCTTCTATATCAGTTTCTAAATTATTATCAACCACGGGGCCGTTATTCGATGATAACGAAGCACCGGCATTTTGAGTCAATTCGTTTTCAGGAATCAATCCCACGGATAGCAATAAGGTGTCACATTCGATGAATTTATCAGTTCCTATAACCCTGTCAAAATTTCTGTCAACTTTAGATATCGTTACCCCTTTTATACGATCTCTTCCATGTATTTTCGTGACCGTGTAATTGGTAATCAAGGGAATATCATAATCTTCTAGACATTGTACTTGATTTCTGAGCAATCCACTGACATATGGAAGGATCTCAATTACGGCTTTCACATTGCAGCCTTCCCATGTTAAACGACGAGCCATTATCATTCCAATATCTCCACTTCCTAGGATTACTATTGTATTACCAGGCAACCAGCCTTCCATATTTACAAATCTTTGGGCTTGTCCAGCAGTATACACGCCTGATGGTCTAAATCCCGGGATATTGATTGCTCCTCTTGTTCTTTCTCGACAGCCCATGGCTAAAATGACTGCCTTCGCTTTAATCATCAAGACTCCTTCTTTTTTGTTGACAGCGATCAAAGTCTTTCTATGTTTTTCAGGGCGAGGAGGTTTTATATCAATCACCATTGTGTTTAATTTAAAGGGAATGTCTAATTCCTTAACTTCATTAATAAATCTCTGAATATATTCTGGACCGGTCAGTTCCTCTTTAAATTCCCTCAATCCAAAACCATTATGAATGCATTGCAAGGTTATTCCTCCTAATTCTCTATCTCTTTCTAATATTAGTACATCCAAGCCAGCTTTTTTTACTTGAATTGCTGATGCTAAACCAGCAGCTCCGGATCCGATAACTGCAACATCAGTTTTATACTTGATCATTCCTCTTTGCCTCCTGCTTCTATATTTTGTAGGGTGAATTCTTTCGTTTTTGCGACTAAATAATTCGTGTCATCTCCTCTTTTGGTTACTTGTTCGTAAGGGATATTAAGCTCTCGGGATAATATTTCTATCACTCGAGGTCGGCAAAACCCTCCTTGACATCTGCCCATCCCAGGCCTACATCTGAATTTAACACCATCAATTGTAGTAGCCCCAACGGGAGCATGAATAGCATCAATAATTTCTTTTTCAGGTACGGTTTCGCAACGACAGATAATATTTCCCCATCTCGGATCTTGTTTTATCTTTTGATCGAGTTCTTCTATTGTAAAATCGCTCAAACGTTCAGGTTTTGGTCGAATTGGATTGTAATCTTCCTTAATATCCAATTCAACACCTAATAATTCGAGAAAGCCCTCAACTTTTTCGGCGATGGCATAACATGAAGTTAGACCGGGAGATAATATACCCGCTACATTTATAAAACCGTAAACATCAGTATTATCTATTATAAAATCATAAGTATCAGGAACTGCCCTAAGTCCGGCAAAGTTCCTAATTGCACTCCTTTCAGGAATGGAAGGAACTAGATCTTTTCCTCCTTCTAAAATTTCTTTTAAACCTGCTGTAGTTGTGGAAATATCCTTTTTATCGGTTATGTTTTGAGCATTTGGCCCGACAAACGTGTTCCCATGAATGGTGGGACAGACTAAGATCCCCTTGGATATCTTGGTAGGGGTGGGAAATAAGATTTTATTGAGGTGGAGCACGTTTCTATCGAATAAAATATACTCCCCCTTCCGTGGCATGATATCAAAATAATCAAGTCCTACCATCTTAGATATTTTTGCTGCAAAAAGACCTGCTGCATTTATGACATTGCGTCCTTTAAATTCCCCTTGATTAGTCTTGACCGTGAAGATATAATCAAAATGTTTTATTTTTTTAACCTTATTGTTTCTAAAGAATTTAACGCCATTCATTGCTGCATTTTCAGCTAATGCGTAAGTCATTTCATAAGGACTTACTATTCCCGCAGAAGGAGCATGGAGTACTGCTACCACATTTTCAGTTAAACTGGGTTCCATGTGTAAAATTTTCTCTCTATCCAGGACAACTTCTAAGTTAGGAATTCCATCTTCCGTTCCTTTTTTCCTGTATTCTTCTAATTGTTTGATTTGATTGTCTTCTAACGCAACAACAAAAGAACCGATTCTCTTGAATGGAAAATTCAATTCCTCTACTGCTTTGCTATAGAGTTTGTTTCCTCTTATGCATAAATTTCTTTTCACATATTTTCTTTCTGAAGCATATCCCGCGTGAACAACTCCAGAGTTTCCTTTAGTAGTTCCTGATGAGAGATCAGCCTCTTTTTCCAATAAACATATCTTAATATCATATTTACACAAGGTCCGGGCGATACAGCATCCGGTGACACCTCCACCGATGATTATGACATCATATATCATTGTTTTGTTTTCCCCAAACTTTTATAATAATTATCCACTAAAATGAGACTTCATTCTAATTATTTAATTATTATATATTTTTAAAATTTTTTTGAATAAATTATATTTTCTGATTGACAAGTTCAGATTTTTAATTCTAATCTCTATTCTCGTAAGGATTTAATTTTAATTGAATTCCCTGGTCCCTAATATATTATTAATCCAATTAAAAAACGAATAAAATTAGGAACCATGCGAGATTAAAGATTATCATCAAGAGAATTAAGATTTTAGTAATGGGATTCAGCATGGTGTTTTTTAAAGATTTATCTATTTTAGATTCTAGCTCGTTGTTTATCAGGGTTTCAATAGAGGTAAAATTGCTGATGTATTTTGGCTTCATGTGCATAGAGCCTAGAAAATTAGGATTCGTTAAGTTTTTTATAGAATCAGCTAGAGCCTCCGAAGAGACATAGTCCATTCCAACTATTCTTTTTTTCTTATCCTTATAATAATCAGGTTCTTTCATGTTCAAAATAAGATTTTTCTTTTTATCAAGTAAAATGAATTTCTTTTTTCTTAAATTATTTACTATTCTATTTTATTAACAAGCGATTTTTAGCAAAATAAAGAAAGTCTACCAAAAAGCTTTTTGAAACTTTTTGATTGTATCTTCCAAACTATCTTCAATCTCTTCATCAAAATCACCAAAAGCGCTTACATCTGAGTCCCATTCTTCCAAGAGATCTGAGTATTTCAAAAAGAATTTCTCAGAGATAACTTTTAATTCTTCTTGAACCCTTTTTTCTTTGAATTTTTTATCGGAATTAGCTACAAATAATAGTCCTTTATCTTTGTAAATCGTAAATCTAATAGAGCTCAGTTCAAAACTAGACAGGCCTCCTTTGGCAAGTTCACTAGCAAAAGAGTTTAAAGCAGTCATTAATGCTCCAAAAAGCTGCTCATTAACTCTTGGATTAAAAACTCGGCTAAAAATAACTATGCCACTATCAGTAAGAATCCAAATATCCTGCAGGACCTTAACCAAGTTAATCCCTTTTTTTTTTAGGTAATTTTAAAGAGTAAAACATGTAAAATCTATTTTATTCACTTAATAAGTAACATAACAGAATAGATTTAAAAAAATTCGTTTTTAAAATTAATAAATTTTCTGATAATCATTCAAAAACGATCAGGTGCTTTTTGGCTTGATATAACCCGTAACAGATAAAAATCCTAGAATTACAAAGATCCACGCCACGAAATAAAATAGATTGAGAGAATATATAACTTAATTTTACCATGACATTAAACATTAGAATAAAGGAAAGAGATTGAACCTTAATCATTATTCAATCAATTAAGAAAAAAGAAAAAAAAGATTAACTTTCTGAAGCTTTTGGTCTGACATACCCTAAATATGCCCCTAAAAAGCCTATTATGACGAAACTCCACGCTAAAAAGTAGAAAAAAGTAAATCCCTGGCTACCCATAATTATTGTTATTCTGTCAATTAACACGAAGATGAAGGTCAAAATAAAGCTAATGCTCATGATGGCCAATGAAAGGAATGCATTTTTATATATCGATTCTGTTGATTCTTTATATGCTTTAATCAGCCTATTAGTAAATGTTATATAAATTGCTGCTAAAAATACTAAAATATTCATGAAATTTATCGCGTCTAATAACGTGTTACCCCGTTCATAGACGAATATTGCAAAAATTATGCTATATGCTCCGAATAGAAATACAAGAATTCTATGAATCGGATTAAATTCTTGAAAAATTTCAATATTCAATAGATAAGAAAAAATCACGCCAATTGCCGCAAAGACTATGCTAATACGAAAATCTATAATTCTGAAAAAGAGCCATTCTACAGGCGAGGTGGGATATCTTATGCCTGGCTGATTGTATACATAATCTAAATCGGTCGTTAACACGATTATCTTAGAAAACCATGAAAAAACTATTGCCATCACTAGATTGAGGTATATTACAAATAGATACAAGGTAGGTCGGTTTCTTTTAACTGAATATTTATTTAAGATTAAAACTAAGAGGATTGCTCCGATAATAATAATAATTAGTTCATAAACCATGCCTATGAAAACTGGATTAACCATATCTATAAGATGATCATAATTTATATATAAACTTTGTTCAAATTTTATTAATAATCTAAATTATAGTTGTACTTCTAAAAATATCATAAAATGTTCGAGAATTTAAGAAGTAAAATAGCATTTCGATGAATTTGATTCTTATTTTCTAGATTGTTCTTGTGACGGTAATATTATCAATTAAGTATAAATTGCCATAATCAATAGGCATACCCCAGGATTCAATATTAATCATGGCTTTCTCACTATTTTCTACAAAATTAACAAGTTGGAAATTATAAGCCTTAGCATTATTTGCTATAAAGTCATTATCATTCTCATCGTGTAGTGGGGCTCCAGCACCTCCAGATACAATGTATATTGAATCATCTATATCGGTATAATTGAATTTTTTTGAATTATCATATTCTAAAGTTGAGGAATTAATCATTGGATAACTTCTCTCATAATGATGATTGTGTCCACAGAATATGCAAGATACATTATATTTATCAAAAAGAGGATTCCATTTTTGTCGAAAGTAAGGATCGACCCTGTCATGTAATAATGGATGGTGTAAAAAAGCAAAATTTATCCTATTCTTTTGAGAGAATTCTATTAATGTTTCATTTAGCCAATTTGTTTGATCCTCATCACCAGCTTTATAATCATTTGAATTAAGGATAATAAACCCAACACCTGCATAAGAGAAGCTATAATAACGATTGGTTTCATTATTTATCATTGGGAGGTTTTGATACATTTTAGTAGATAAATGACCATTCTCATGATTACCCTCCACATATATACCTTGTTTATAGGCATTCAAAACTTCCGTATCAATAAAATAATTATTCCATCGAAACTGAGCAGTTCCATCGTATACAATGTCTCCCAGATGAACCGAGAACTGAAATTGATTTTTAAATTTCTCCATTATTTTTTCTACGAGAACTCTTCTTACAGTTCTTCGACTCATAGTTTGAATATTATCAGTCCTACTATCACCATAGACCAGAAATGTCATGTTTTTTGCATTTTCATTTGGCAAGGTGGTAAAGTCCATTATTTCTCGAGTATCGCTTTCATTTGCAATAACACGATAATAGTAAGTTTTATTCGGAGTTAAGTTATTTATCTCAGCGTAATAAAAATATACTGAACTAGATAGCAAGGATGAATTTGGTTTTATTTCCAAAGATCCAGATAAATCAGGGTTAATAGAATATAACACTTTCGGATCAGTAGAATTTACCCCTGTAAACCATGAAATAACAACAGAGTCGTTAAAATCGTGGATGAAAGTTAATCTTATCCCTTTTATACTTGGATCTGGTATATAAAGTAAATTATCTGAACCATCATCATCAGATTTTGATTCTCGATATGATTGGTTTAACACTTGAAGGTAGTAAATGGAACTAATGATTATTGAAAACGTAATTAGAGCAATTATAATAGCTTTAGTAGATTTTTTCATGTTTTAATTTTTAAAAAAAATAGATTGATATCTTCTAATAGCGAAAATACACATTTTATAATTTATGGATTATTTTGATTTATTAAACAAAGGAAAATGGAATATTATTCATTTAGCCTGATTTTTTGTGAAAAACATGATTTGGAAGACAAGACTAACTGAAATGATGGGTTCTAAATATCCCATCATCATGGGCGCATTTGCAGTCATAGGAAAAGCAGAATTCGCTGCTGCTTTTTCTAATGCTGGGGGCTTTGGAATCATTACTGCTCTAAATTATCCCACTCCTCAAGAATTTGAGTGTGAACTTGATAAAATGAAAGACTTAACAGATAAGCCGTGGGGAGTAAATTTCACTGTAAGACCACCCAAGAGCATGGTTAAAAGAGCAGTTGGTCATACAGAGGAATTTTATGAAGAATACATTGAAATAACCAAGGATCACGGCGTGAAATTTTGTACCACATCCGCCTATCAGTCTCCTAATGTTGGGAAAGAATTACAAGATGCAGGAATCTATTGGGTTCATAAGTGTGCAACAATCCCTCATGCCGTGTCAGCAGAAAGCATGGGGGCTGATGCAGTGACTATTGTTGGTGTAGAAGGCACTGGCTTTAAGAATCCTCAGCAAAATACTACCCTTATAAACATGACGGTTGCTAAAAAATTACTGAGCATACCAATTATCGCAGCCGGTGGCATTGGTGATGCACGTGGTTTTCTCTCGGCTATAGCCATGGGGGCTGATGCCGTATGCTTTGGAACAGCAATAATTCCCACCACCGAAAGTCTTGCTTCGAATCTATGGAAAAAAAAAGTCATCAATCAAGATATCTTTGATGAGAAATTTTATAAAAAAATATTCCATCATGAGTTAAAAGATTCCCCAATCGCCTCAATGGCCGCAGGACACTGCGATAAAGTGATTTCAATCGAAGAATTCATCCAAGAGAAAATCATTGGAAAAGCAGAAAAAATATTATCATCTTGGGGATATCAAGGAAATAAAATCGATACTACTTTCTCATGAATCTTAAAATTATTATTTTGTCATTTTATAAATCATAAGCATAAATGATATTAATTTGAACATTCATGTAAAATATAATAGTGTCCACACATACAAAATGGGAAAGTGGTGGGAATACATCCCGAAAAAATCCCACAAATTGTATGTTACAGATACTAGAACAAGAAAAAAACGAAAATCTTTTAAATAGTAACGTGGATTAATAATCTATTGATTATTAAGAAAGAAAATATTGTTTTGAAAAAGTAAAAAAATTTGACTAAAAACAATAAAAAAAAATACTGATTCGATCATATTAGTAAAAAACAAAAAATAGTGGAAAGAAATGGCAAACAACTATAAAGACCGATTGCGTTCTTCAAAAGAGGATGCAAACCCTGAACTCAAGGCGGATTATGAGTATTGTTGCGATAATCCTTGCATTGAATCACGGGATGGCGATAATGTATGCTTAAATTGTGGCATGATTGTCGGCCGTAATCTCGTTGGAAACGAGAGGAGAGCTTATACCGTTGAAGAGGTTAATAAGCGTAGACGTACTGAGCCAAGATGGCGAGAATTCGGACCTCGCACGATGCTTCCAAATAGCAAGATCGATTCGAAAGGAAGATTAATTGGAGCCAAGGGAAAAACACTTTTCTCCAGGCTTAGCAAGATTCAGAATTCTTTGATTAGTTCAATTGAGCGAAACTTCTGGGAAGCTAAGCCAAAACTCAAAATGTTGACATCGAAGATGAACATACCGGAACACATCAAGGAAACAGCCTGGAAGATATATTCCGTCGTAGCAAAAAAGAAATTAACGATGGGCAGATCAATTGATGGTTTCATTGCTGCTTCATTATATGCTGCGATACGAGTACATGAATTTCCAAGATTATTAGAAGAGGTATGTGATGCTTCAATGACTCCGCGGAGAACTGTTCATAGGAGCCTTGGAATGGTTGTAAAGGAAGTACTACCGGAATTAAGATTAAAATATAAACCGATTACAGCCGAACAACTTGTCTTTCGATTTGGAAACGATTTAGGCTTACCGATGGAAGTTCAAAAGAAAGCAATTAACATGCTGGTTCGAGCTTCAAAAAATGGCTTACTTAGGACAGGAAAAGATCCTAAGGGCTTGGCAGCCTCAGTAATTTACATGGCGGCCAAATCAAGCAACTGCAGGAAGACTCAAGCAGAAGTCTCTGAAGTTGCCAAGGTCACGGAAGTGACTTTAAGATCGAGGAGCAAGCAGATTAAAAGCAAGCTGTAAATCTCCTCGAGATTTTATACTTTTTTCTTATATTTTTCTTATTTTTAAACGAATTTTAAAATTCTTCCAATTTAGTTTAGCTTTCACATTTTTAGAAGAACATGAGAATAAAAAATGAATTATATTGATTTAATAGTATCATGAAGACTTTTCCATGATTCGTAAGAAATTAATGACTATTTTAGAAGACCTTTCTTTTTATAATATTCCATGACTTTTAATGCGAATCTACTGGAAACAGTGGCAGGTCCACCACCCATTTCAATTCCTACTTCAATAGATTCGATGAGCTCTTCAAATGAGGCACCAGACTTGATGGCTTCTCCTACATGCCATTGCATGCAGGATTCACAATTGATCACGATGGAAATACCAAGAGCGATTAATTCTTTATATTTTTTTTTTAGATTTCCATCTGAAAAGGTTTTTTCTTCCATTTGAACAAACCTTCTATATACTTCTGATTCCTTGGAAAAGAAGGAATGGGCATGTTTTCTATCGCTAATAATGTTTTCTATTTTTTCCTTATCTTGTTCATTCATATCAATCTGAAATCATGGTAATTTAATAAATGATTTGAAAAAATGAATTATAATTAGGTTAAATAATAGGACTGATTTTAAGCATGTCATTTTTGGGTTCAAAGGCTTGAAATTTTTTCAAATTGATCTGAAGAGAGTTTAGCTTTATCGATTTCAAAAAGTTCTATTAAAACATGATCGGGGCCTTCTACCATCACATATTTCCAAACACCAAAGTTTTTGATTTCTTTTTTGAATGTAAATCCAATCCTTTTCATATGCTCTACTAAAGCTTCTAAATTATCAGTTTCCATGCCAAGATGATGCACTAATCCCCTACCACTATTTTTTGGAGGTTGATCATAGAAGTTAATTTTTCCTGACCCAATAGCAATCATTACGTTTCTGGCACCTGCCATTTCCAAATCGAATAGAATTTCTGCTCCAAACATATCCCTATAAAATTTAATTGCCTCATCCATGTTGGAAGCAAATAAATGGGGATGGTGTAAGCTAACCTTCAAACTTATTTCACTCTGGCGTAATATAATTCATAAAAATAACATGAAATTGTAAGATTACATTAAATATCAATTTTTATGGTTATTTAATTAATGTTAAATGTGCGTGTTTTTATTGTTTTTACATAATCATGTCCTATATTGAAAAGAAATACAAAGAAAATATCTGGCAAACTTTCGGGACTTTAGTTAAGTTAGAGGAGAATCTAACAAACTTATTAACGAAAAAATCTTTGAAAGAAGTAGATGAAGTTGCCAAATTATGCGCAGAATTTAATAAAAAAATTAATCAAATTCTTAAAAAATATTATCCAGAAATCAAAAACATGGATGATAAGTTAAAAATTAAATCTACTTTAAAATTTTATTACGATTTAATTGACAAGTTAACTGATTTCATCCGAAATGTAGAGAATTTCCAACAATTAGATGATGAATACTATAATGCCTTGATTAAATTTATCCAACAAAAAGATATGCTCATTTCAGGGAAATATAAACAAATATGTGCCAATGAGCTCACTGCTTTTTATGATAAAAAATCTAGAGCCAATTTAGAGAAGATCATAGCCGAAAAGTTTGAGAAACAGAGCCGGGAATTCTTCACGGTGGGTCCCCTAGAGGAGGAAATCAAAAAGATCGCAAAAATAGCGGGGGCAGGTGAAGTAATAATTAAGAGAGCGGACGCTACTAATTTTTCAAGCATTTCTGATAAGGCAAGATCGATAATTCAGGTCGGATTCAAATCAGATCAAGCTAAAACAATGGGAATAATTGAGGAATTAAAAAAATACATAGAATCAAAG
>SDNN01000243.1 GCA_004524425.1 Promethearchaeota archaeon | reverse complement strand
TTCATAGCTTCTTTATACTTTCTAATTTGAGGAGTTATTGAATATTCGCTTGTACTTCTTTTCGCATCAAACTCATTCATTACTGCGTTTTCAAATGAGCCATAGATAAGTTTCATCAAATTTTTACGATACGTTTCTACCTCATTTGAAACGTGAGAAATTTTCTCATCATATTTTTGAGTTATTTTTTTTATTTCATTATCTCTTTGACTATTTAACTCATCGATCTTAGGTTCTATTTCTTTTTCTAGATTTTTTAATTCTTCAATTTTATTAATGATTTCTTCAATCATTTTTTTTAAACCCCATCATCTTCATCTGCGATAAGTATGAATTTTAGTTTTATTAAAAAGTCTAAGTATTGATTGAAATTAGAATATATAAATATGGTTAAATAAAAAGATTTAAAAGTATATATCTATGATCTTAGAAAAATAATTTATAGAATTAGTCAAAAAGAATTTAATGTAATAATAATTTCTTTAAATAATTTAACTGAAAAGAGAATTTTTTATGCCTAAGAGCGACAATATTCCAGAGCCGAAAAAGGATTTAAAATTTATTGATGTACATTGCCATCTACCTTTTCCACGACCTAAAAAAAACGATCGTTTGCCACCAGATAAAGAACAAGTCTCTGATTATTTTGATAAAGGAGGACTTTATTTAATTACAAGCTCCATTGATTTGGAAACACTTAAAATGACCTTAAAATTTAAGGAAACTATTGATGAAAACTATGGTTTCACATGTGGATGGGCTCCACAAACCGTGACCTATACACCTAAAAATAAATATGACGAGATGTGGAAGCAATGGATAAATTATATACGAGATAATCAAGAAAATTATTTGGGTATAGGTGAAATAGGGCTTGATTTTCATCACGCGAAAACCTTAGAAAAAAGAAATAAACAAGTCGAAGAATTAGAAAAAATATTCCAAATCACAAAAGAATATAATAAACCATATATCTTACATGTTCGAAATCCTGCTAAACATGAATATGATAAAAAAAACCCGGATCATAGATTTAATCAAGCTGATGGAGCTACCCAGGAAATACTCAGAATTTTAAATGATTATAAAATTAATTTTAAAAAAGTAATGTTTCATTGTTTTTCAGGTCCAAAGGAATACGGAAAGATACTTCCTAAGAAAGGTTTTACTTTATCTGTCCCAAGTTCTGCATATGGATTTGAAAATTGGAAAAAGGCTACCAAAGATTCTCCTTTAGATTCACTCGTCACAGAAACAGATAGTTATTATCAACATCCCTATAAACGAGGTCCATACAATGTTCCAGCTAATGTAAGATATTCAATAGCAGCTATTTCTTACACGCATGAAATCCCCCAAGAATTAGTTAGTGAGAAAACTACACGAAATGCAATTAATTTCTTTAATTTGAAAATTGAGTAAAAAAGCAGTTAAATTAATAAAAAATTTTACATTGAGATGGACCCTTTTCGAAAATCTGTCTTACCAATAAGACAATTAATAAGCACAGGTGAGCCATTCTTAACCAATAATTTTGCTTGATCAATTACTCGGGAAATGTTCCTTTGATTTTTTAATAGCAATCCCTCTCCCCCATATCCTTCTGCCACTTTATGATAATCTGTATATATTAATTTAGTGCCAATAGGATCTCCTAAATATTCAACTTGATCTCTTTCTATCTGAGTCCAACCAGCATCATTTCCAACGATCGAAATTATTGGAATTTGATGTCTAACAAATGTATCAAATTCCGCGATGCTATATCCTGCCGCACCATCCCCCCAAAATAACCATATCTCAGATCTTGGATATACTAATTTTGCTGCTAAAGCAAATCCTGCACCAACCCCTAATGTACCAAAAGGCCCGGGATCCAACCAAGATAAAGGTTTTGGTGGCTTAACAATATAGGATGTTGTTGCAATGAAATCACCACCGTCTCCTATAATAATCGCATTATCCTCTATATAGTTGTTAATCTCATTCAGAAAAGCTAAAGGATTTAAATATTCAGTATCCACATTAGCATATCTTTCAATTTTTGCACTTCCTTCTTTCTCCCAATCATTTAAAGTTCCATACCATTGAGACCATTTTTCTTTTTCAAATGAGTACGATTTACATAATTCTACTAAAAAGGTTGCTGGATCTGATTGAATTGTTAAATCTGGTTTCTTATTTTTGGTTAAATCCTCTTCATTTCTATTTATTGCAATATGAAAAGCATTTTTATTTAATGCCCTTCCATAATTTAATCTGAAATCACAAGGCATTCCAACTATGATAATTAAATCTGCTTCTTTAAGTGCTTTTGAACGTCCATGTCGAAAATAAGACTTATGATCCCTTCCAAGAAGACCTCTTGACATGCTTGCTAAAAAGACTGGAACTCCAAAACTTTTTAGCCCTTCAGAAAGTTCATTAACTACTTCAATACGTTTTGTGGCTTGACCACCCAATATCAAAACTGGCTTTTTGGAATTGTTAATTTGAGACCAAACTATTTGTATTTGTTCTTGATCGACAGAAAATGGTGTAATATCTTCCTTTTCTTTATTTTTCACATCATCTATTGAACATGCAAAAAGCTTATCAACATGTCTTCGAAGGTACCAGTTAACCATTTTCTGTTTAAATGAGGTAGATTTTGACTTAGATTTTTTTCCATACCATTCTCTAACTAGTTTTTCTTCATATAATAAGTCTATTGGACATTCTATGAAAACTGGTCCCGGAATTCCCGACATTGAAACTTTGAACGCCTCATTTATCACTGGTTCTATATCACAATTTTGCTCTATTGAAGTCTCCCATTTGACAATTGATTTATATAGCTCAAGTTGTTCAATATCTTGAAGGGCCCCTTTTCCTTGTAAAACTGTTGCGGCTGCACCTCCGAATAGAATCAGAGGAGATTGTGCCATTTGAGCATTTTTCACAGCAGTGACAGAGTTGGTGACTCCAGGACCTGCTGTGACCACTGCAATACCTGGTATTCCTGTAAGTCGTGATATTGCATCTGCAGCAAAAACAGCTGTCGCTTCATGTCTAACATCAATAACTCTAATACCTTGACTTTTAGCTCCAACTAAAATTGGAGAAATATGCCCGCCACATAATGTAAATATGAAATTTATTCCCTTTTGTTTAAGAATTTGACCAATTAATTCACCACCATTCATTTATTTTTACCTCCTAATATATGTGTTTCTGGAATATAACATTTAAATTCTCCCTCGAAAACGATTATCTCATCCTTACTTACTTTTACTTCTACCAAAATTCTTCTGTTTTCTTTTTCCTTGATATATGCTTCTGCGATCAGTATATCACCAAGAATCACTGGTTTTATGAATCTCACATTTGCTTCCGTTAATACCACATTGGGATGATTAACAGCTAACATCGCCGCATAATCAGCAAGGCTAAATGTGAAACCTCCATGTATTAAATTTGAATCATCTAAAATCATTTTTCTATTTGCAATGAGTTTCAATTTACTATAACCCTCTTTTAACTCTATTGGGATACCGCATAAATTATTATTTAATTTATTATGTGTTTTTTGTTTGATAAATCTCACATCTTCACTTTATTTGCTAATGAAAATTAGAAGATATAATTTTAATAACTTATCTTTATGATTTGTTAATGTTATAATTAAATCAAAAAATTAATGAAGAACTCAAAATTAAAAATCATTCTTATAATCATAAGTAAAATCTAAACGGAGTAAAATTAAAAGTATTAAAAATTACGATAATTTGATGTTTTCCATTATAAAAATTTACTATTCATTTTTGATATAAAATGCGCATATTTATTACTCTGAATATAGTTTAAAGTATCAATAAATAAATTTAAAAAATAAATATGAGTTGTATTCTATAATGGAAGTTCAAATAGGTAAAATGATTCTCAATGCAATTCTATATGCGATACTCTA
>SDNN01000242.1 GCA_004524425.1 Promethearchaeota archaeon | reverse complement strand
TGGGACCATTTAATCTTAAGCCCACAATGAAACCATATCCAGAAATTAACCTGTATCAATTTCTCGAAGATTCAGCGGCAAAATATCCAGATAACATTGCTATCTCTTATGCTGGTGATGAATTAAATTTTACAGAATTAAAAATCAAGGTAGATAAACTTGCTAGTGCTCTTGTAGATTTTGGAATCAAAAAAGGAGACATGGTTGCATCGGTACTCCCTTCATGTCCAGAATTTGTTTTAATTCATTTTGCGGCATTTAAAATTGGTGCAATACATGTTCCCCTTAGTGTTCTACATGCAGCTCAAGATTTAGAATATGAGTTAAAGGAGAGTGGTGCCGAAATCGTGTTATGCTCATATCGACGTCTTGAAAGGTTAAACGAAGTAAAACCAAACACCAAAATCAAGAAAATAATTTATGCGCCAACAAAATTGTTTCCAGATTATGAGCTACCAGAAATGGATAAACCTCAAGAAGATGGATATTATCTATTAAATGATTTGATTGAGAAACATGAGCCTCATGCTGAAAAAGTAGATATAAATCCAAAAGAAGATTTAGCACTACTTTCTTTTACGGGAGGAACAACGGGTCTTCCGAAGGCAACAATGTTAACTCATTATAATCTTTCATCAAATGTAATCCAATTATTTCATTGGATGATGGACCCCTTGAAATCCGGAATTATAGGAAAAGCAGCTATAACTATATGCGTTCCACTTTTTCATGCGTATGGACAAATCTCCATGCATGTCTGTATTTCATGGGGATTGAAAATCTTGTTAATGGACCCAAGAGATATGGTAAAAATAGCAGAAACTATAAAGAAAGTGCGACCTTTTATGGTATTAGGAGTACCAACGCATTACATGTACTTAATAAAATTGGATATTCCAAAAGCACCCATCTTCTATATCTCTGGAGCAGCTCCGTTACCACCCGAACTTTCTGATGATTTCTCTAAAAAAACGGGAGTACCAATGAGTGAAGGTTATGGCGCAACCGAGGCTAGTGCAAATACCCACATCAATCTTTCTGCTATTTCAAAAGTGACTGGGTTCATGGCTTCAACTAAGACGGGAATAGGAGTTCCAGTGGCAGATACGGAGTCAAAAATCGTAAATCCAGACACCGGAGAAGAAGTACCTATTGGAGAACCTGGAGAAATATGGGTTCGTGGTCCACAAATAATGAAAGGATATTGGCCAACACCAGGCAAGGGATTGACTGAAGAAGGATGGCTTAAAATGGGAGATATTGGTATAATGGATGAGGATGGATATTTTAGAGTTGTTGATCGTATTAAAGAAATGATTAATGTTTCAGGGAATAAGGTATATTCAAGGGTCTATGAGGACATGTTATATGAACATGAGGCCGTAAGCGAAGCGGCCATCATAGGAATACCAGATCCAGAACGTCCTGGGAGTGAAAGAGTTAAGGCTTTTATTCAATTGAAACCAGATTATGAAGGCAAGGTAACTGAAGAAGATATAATTGCCTTTTGTAAAGAGAAATTTAAACCTTATGCGGTTCCCAAAGCCGTGGAGTTTAGAAAAAATTTGCCATTAACATTGGCAATGAAGATTTTCAAGAGAAAATTAAAAGATGAAGAATTAGCTAAAATGAAAGAAGAAGGACTAATTAAATAATTCTTTCAAAGTTTCTTTTTTTTGATGCGACATGGAAAAAATAAAAATATCAGTAAAATTTTTTGCGTATCTTAGTGATTATGTAGACGATAGCATCCTTGAAATTGAACTTATTGAAGGAGCAAGCATCTCCAACCTTTTAGATTTTTTATGTAAATCTTACAGCATTCAGGATATATTATTCGATAATCATGAAAAGTTGAAATCATGGGTTAGTATATTAAAAAATGGGAGAGAAATACATTTCTTAGAGGGCCTTAAAACTAAACTTAAAAATGGTGATGAAATTGCAATATTTCCTCCAGTAGCAGGTGGTTGATGTACCATACCTTTTATAAAAAGCATTCAGTATGAAATTAAGACATAAAAAAAAAAATTTTATTCCGTTCATTTCAATCCATCCAAAACTTTTTTATAGGAATTTGGACAATTTAAAAATTAATACTTTCTAAGTTATTAAAAATATCTTTTATTAAAAACAAGAATATTTTTAGAAATCTAACTTAAATTGAAACAAAAATTTAATATTAATTAGGAGTGAATGAAAAATGGCAAAATTCGCAACTCAAGAATGGGCTGACCAATACGTCAAAGCCATCAATGATAATAAAAATTATAAAGAAGCCGCCGGTCCAAGTGGATTTCCCCCCAATGGATGGGAGGGGGATTTTATTTTTGAAATTGAGCCTAGCGGGCCTGTATCTGACAAAATAACCATGTGGATTGGATTATATCATGGTGACTGTACAGGAGCAAAGATTCTAGACGAAGGCGAAAAGTGGAAGCTCTTAAAACCGGGAGAGGAAAAAAGTGGAGATGTCGATTATGAAGTGGAATTTGTATACAGCGCAAAATATGATAGCTGGGTCAAGATTTTAAAGAAAGAATTGGATCCTATCCGAGCATTGCTATCCGGTCAAGCCAAGTTACAAGGAGACATGGCAAAAGTTATGAGGGCCACCAAGGCGGCTCAAGAACTCGTGAATAGTACCACAATGTTCGAAACAGAATTTTGGTAATAAAAAAATTATTAAATTACTTTTTTTTTCTGATTATTTTTATTAAATTATTTCATTAATAATTCATTTCAAATCAGGATCGAATGGATAATTTCTAAAAAAACCGATTATTATACTATATAAGATATTTCCATAAAATATAAAAATTAACCGTCTTGTTTTTATTTTAGCAAGTAATCATTAGATTAGGTAAAGAGCATGACCGTCAGCGAAGGTAGTTCAGCAAAATTAGTATATGAATTTAAAGAAGGGAAGAAGGAATTAAAAAATCTTCTTGGTGGTAAAGGAGCCAATTTAGCAGAAATGACAAAAATGGGATTAAACATTCCTCCGGGATTTACTATAACCACTGAGGCGTGTCTGTCTTATTTTGATGACCCAGATAAGGTAATGGAGCAATTAAGACCTTTAATACTAGAGAAATTAAAGGAATTGGAAAAGCTCACTGGTAAAGAATTTGGTTCTGATGAGAATCCCTTATTAATAAGCGTGAGATCTGGTGCTCCAATGTCCATGCCGGGCATGATGGATACCGTCTTAAATTTGGGACTTAATGATAACAGTGTTATCGGTTTAGCAACTCAAACAGATAATCCCAGATTTTCCTATGATTCATACCGGAGGTTCATTCAGATGTTTGGGGATGTGGTGATGGGAATAGGAGATGAAAAATTTGAAAGAATTTTACATAAATATAAAAGAATCATTGGTAGGAATGCCCAAGATACGGATTTACAAGTAAAAGATTTACAAAACATAATTGCAGATTATAAAGCTTTATATGAAAAAGAGGTTGGAAAACCGTTCCCTCAAGATCCTTATGAACAGCTCTTTCTTGCAATTGAAGCTGTATTTAAATCATGGAATAACAAGAGAGCCATAACTTATAGGAATATTAACAATATTCCAAATTTTGGTACTGCGGTCAATATCCAGACCATGGTATTTGGTAACAAAGGTTGGAATTCGGCAACAGGAGTAGCTTTTTCAAGAGATCCATCTAATGGCGAAAAAAAGAGATTTGGAGAATATTTAACTAATGCACAAGGAGAGGATGTCGTTGCTGGTATAAGAACTCCTAAAATGCTGAAGGAAATGAAAAAAGAGTTTCCAGGAATTTATGAAGAACTTATTCATACAATGAAAAAGTTAGAAAAGCATTATAGAGACATGCAGGATATTGAGTTTACCATAGAAAATAACAAATTATACATTTTACAGACCAGAAATGGAAAAAGGACACCTTCTGCCGGTGTGAAAATAGCAGTTGACATGTATGAAGAAGGATTG
>SDNN01000051.1 GCA_004524425.1 Promethearchaeota archaeon | reverse complement strand
TTTTTAGCGGAGCCGGAGTTTCAGTGGAAAGTGGAATTCCCCCGTTTCGGGGAGAGAATGGATTATGGAACAAGTATAATCCCATATTTTTAGATACCACGTATTTTAGGGCTCATCCTAAAGAATCATGGATGCTCATAAAAGAAATATTCTATGATTTTTTTGGGGAGGCTGAACCCAATCCGGCACATCTCATCATCGCGGAGTTAGAAAAAAAGGGATTAATAAAGGCAATCATCACTCAAAACATTGATAATCTCCATCAAAAAGCGGGAAGTCAAAACGTGATAGAATTCCACGGTACTTCACGGACCTTAACCTGCATGAAATGTGAAAGTAGATATGACAGCAATTTATTTCTAGATGTCTTACCTCCTTCTTGCCCCACATGTGGAGGATTATTAAAACCAGATTTTGTATTTTTTAGTGAACCCATTCCCCAAAAAGCGCATGGAGATTCCATCAAAAATGCTGAATTGGCAGATGTTTTCATTTTAGTAGGTACCACGGGAGAAATCATGCCCGCCTCCCTGATACCTTATGTTGCTCATGAACGAGGAGCTCGCATCATGGAAGTTAACGTACAGCCTTCCAAATATACTAAATCAATTGTTGATATATTCTTAAAAGGAAAAGCAACTGAAGTATTTCAGAAATTAAAAAAATTTCTTAAGTTTCAACCTTAAAAAGTCGTTTGATAAAATCTGGCATGACGAACGCGCAATAGAATTCAACTGCGCTTGATATGACTAATAATCTCACGATCACTACACCTAGAATATCTAATTCCGCAGCAGCATCCAGAAGTCCCCCGATGAATAAAGTAATTAATGCAGCACAGAGAAGATATCCTCTCAGTTTATTTTCGGGCTCCCCACCTCTTATGGAAATTATGGAAATTAGTAGCCCCGTCAATAAAATGATGCATAATGAAATGAGTATGTAGAGTGAGACGAAAGGAGCATATGCTACATCCACGGGACTTTTAAAACTACCAATGAGATTTGCATCTGTAAACAGAAAAACGAGGAAAATGATTTCGAAAAGTACCTCACCAATTCCAAAGATTAATTGAAAAAGCTTCTGCTTGTTTTTATATAAAATGTCTGTAAATCCTGTAATCCAAATTAGCGTGGTTAGGGGATATCCAGCTATGGCAATTAGAAAATAGACGGTGGGTGGCAAGATCGAACCTCCGGTCATGAAAAATCCGATTAAGACAATCGCGCTTGGAATCCATGCTTCTACTATTCCGATCCATGTCAATCCAAAACATAAATATACTCTCTCATTTGTTTTTTTATATACCTTGATAATTTCTATGCCTACTAGAGCGAATATAGCCACGATGATGATGCTAAACGTCGCCATGACAATTTCTAATAATGATAAGATCATGAATCCATCCCTTTTTTCATGTAAAATTCGAATCTGATTTTTAGTTAATTAATATGAAAAAAAGACTAAGTAAATATAAATTTATGTTAGAACTCAAAAATATCTCATCCTTGGAAGAAATTTAAATAGAACTTTGATGATATTTTAAATAAAAAGGAATAAACCGTGATTTCACATGATAATAACCACTGATATAATCCTTAATGGTATTTTTAGTATTATCGTCGTCATTGTATTCTTAATAATTGGTTTAAAAATCATGCTAAAATATTGGGAATCAAAGGAGAAAGTGTACTTTTTAACCGGATTTGCATGGATCGGCATCTCAGAACCTTGGTGGCCTTCCTCAGTCGGATTTTTATGGGTGATCTTTTTCGGTACCTCGATATCATTAGAGATGTATGTTATTCTCAATTCTGGTTTCATACCGTTATTCTTGTCCTGTTGGTTATTGGCAGTGATGGACATTATGAATATTAAAAAAAAGATCGTGAAATTAGGAGCATACCTTCTGATTGCGATAATTTTAGAGAGCGTGCTATTATATTATTTGTTTACAAATAGTGCAATAGTAGGTGTTTTAGAAAGTCCTGTTGATCTGAGTTTTGGCCCTCTAGGAATCATTTTTCACGTATTTAATCTTACAATTTTCATGATCTCGGGATTATTATTCGCCATTAAAACACTTAAACTTGACGAGCCGGTTGATAAGTTGCGAGGTAAATTTCTTCTCATGGCTTTAATTCTTTTCCTAATTGGTGCACTTTTAGAAACATTGATCAATAATCCATTGAACAGGATCGTTGTTCTTTTGTGTTCAATCACTTTCTACATTGGATTCATGATGCCCCAGAAAATAAGAGATTACTTTCTAAAATAAAGATATGAATTAATAAAACATTTGATTTGAATAAAACGAGCATGATTAAAAAATTAATGAGCTGGGATCAGTATTATTCAATTGTCATTCGAGTACAAGTAATCACAGGTGTTTTAAAATATTCATGAAAACTAGTAATGTTGTAATAAGGGTATTTAATACCGATCTATTCTTAATTATTAAATGAGATAATCGATCTTTATAATGATATTAAAAGTTGGTGATAAAATAATGGATGCTATTGACATTAAAATTTTAGAGGAATTAAAAGAGGATGCAAGAAGATCATTCAGCGATATAGCTGAGGATGTGGGTAAAACAGAAGCTACTATAAGGCGCCGGGTAAAAAAATTGGTGAAAAAAGACATTATTAAAAAATTTACCATTCAATACCAGATTGATAATAAAACCAAAGTACGGGCAACCATCAAAATTGAACCCGATTTTAAAAATATCAAGCAAATTTTAAGACAGTTATCACAAATTGAAGAAATCACTGATATTTGGAGGTTATCAGGTGATTGTGGCATATTTATAAAAATCGAAATTCCGACTATTGAAGATTTCAATCCTCTTTTAGAGGGAAAAATAAGTCAGATTGATGGAATAAAAATAATAGAGACTTGTTTTATTACTGATATTATTAAATAAAATAAATCTTGAAAATAAGAATTAATAGATCGTGAATCTATTTCTTCGATGCTCCTGAGATCTGGTTTGCCTCTCTCTTATTTCCTTATCTATAAGCCCCTCAATATTACAAAGATGCACGTATTCATCCTCAAGCACTAATGTAATAGCAATCCCTTTCTTATTCATTCGGGATGTACGTCCTATCCTATGCACGTAAACCTCTGGATATTGAGGTACGTCATAATTAATTACATGAGATATATCGTCGATGTCCAACCCTCTCGCTGCGACATCAGTGGCAACCAGTAGATTGATCTTTCTTTCCCTGAAATTTTTCAGCATCTCTTCTCTTTGAAATTGGCTCATCTTTCCAGAAAGCATGCCCACGGCTAACTTGATCCTCTTTTCATTTTTCAATCTTCTGGAGAGCCAGTCCGCAGTTTTTCTTGTATTCACAAACACGAGCGCATGATCTGGATCTTCTCTATTTAACACATCGATAAAGGTATTGTATTTATACTGAAAATGTTCTATCATGTAATAAAATTGAAGGGTGGAATGCACCGTCAAGTCATCCCTGCTTAAATTTATAAATTTAAACTTGTTTTTCGTGTATTTCTTAACAAGGCTTCTCATGTCATGATCGAGAGTAGCTGAGAAAAGCATGAATTGATAACTTGATTTTATCTTTTCAAGGATATATTTTACATCGGGAGCGAATCCCATATCCCAAAGCCTATCTCCTTCATCGAGCACCACGAATCTGATATTCCTCAAGTCCAACTTACGCCTTTTGTACAGGTCGATAATTCTTCCTGGGGTGCCCACGATTATTTGAGTTCCCTTTTCAAGTTTTCTTATTTGCCTATTAATGGATACTCCACCATAAATAGTCATCGCGTTTATATCACCATTTGCAATGCTTGCTATTACCCTGTAAACTTGCTTAGCAAGTTCGCGGGTTGGGACTAGAATGAGACATTCATTGTGCAATCCTTTTATCTTTTCAAGAATAGGAAGAGCAAAGGCAATGGTCTTTCCAGAACCAGTTTTAGACTGCACCATCACGTTTTCTCCCTCCAAGATAACGGGGATGGCTTTTTTCTGCACTGGTGTCGGCGATGTAATGTCCATTTTAACTCTCAGTGCTTCGGAGTTTGTCGCACTGATGCCGAGATCTTTAAAGTTCAATTCCGTGTTCACTAACTTTTACCTATAAATATCTCAATGAAGCATTTTATTAATATTTTCTGAAATTTAAAAAGAGATTAAGAGAAATTCTGTGCCAATTAATTTCAAAATATTTGTTGTTGAAGAAAGAAAATATTTAGAATTGAAGATATTAATTGAAAAAATAAATTTATTAAAATTCTTAATCTATTTTGGCTCCACAATTATCACAGACGTTATCTGTTGTATGACTGCCACAGTACGGACAATATTTGTGCTTCTCCTCTTTCTTGACTTCACTTAGAGGTGGTGATGCAGGTGCTGGTTGTGTAACTGGTGCACTTTGAACAGGTTGAGTTGTGTTAGGTGTGGTTGTGCTGGTGGCGGCTGCCCTCTTTTGTTGTTGGGAACTAAGACAACACCCTGCGAGAATAAATCCTGCACCGATGATGATAAAGAAAAAATTAAAATAAATGACAAAAGTCATGACCAAGATAATAATTCCAATCACGATAAAACAAGGTGCTTGCTCATCATTACTCATTTACTATACCCCTATTATTCTTTTTTTATTTAATGATAAATTATACATTTTTAAATTTATCATAAAAGTCAATCTGTAGTATTGACCATTTTTTAAGAAAAACATATAAATACTATTCCATGAATTCTACCTTTAGCGATGACCAATTTTTCTAAAAAGTTTAGGTTTATAAAATCAAAATGAGGTGTAAAAAATACCAACAATTAAGAAACCTGGAAAAATAAATCCGGACACCACTTTAATAGATATTAACATGATGGGTGTCCCTGAAGCGACTTCTATTTATCTTGTTGAAAGTGGGAAAAAATGCCTGATAGATGGAGGAACTGGGACAGAAGTAAGGAAAATTATCAGGCAATTGAAAGACTTGGATGCTTTCCCCCCAGATATGATCATACTTACTCATTCTCATTGGGATCACACGCAAGGCGTTCCATTAATGAGTAAAAGAGCTGAAAAACTAGGAAAACCTATCGAAATTCTCGCTTCTGAAAAAGCCATTCCACATTTAAGAGATCAATCCTTTAACGAAGTTTTTGGCGTGGGGCCTTTCGATAATATTGAGGGAGACGTGACTCCCTTAAAAGAAGGGGATGTTGTTGAATTGAAAGATATTAAATTGAAGATCCTTGATACTCCTGGTCATAAAAGCGATCATATTGCGGTATTAGATACAAAAAATAGAAATATTTTCTTAGGCGATGCCATAGGTATTAAAGTAGTAGATAATTATCATGTCCCTCCATTCATGCCACCAGAATGGGATTCGGATGCTTTTCTTAATACGATTGAAAAACTCAAAAAGATTGATTATGAAGGTCTCAGTCTGGGCCATTTTGGTTACGTATATGGTGAAGAATCCAAAACTATTTTAGATGACGCAGAGGAAGCATATAAAAAATGGTGGAAATTTTATGAAGAAAATGTAGATATACTAGATGATATTGAGCATCTTTCAGAAAAACTGGATGAGGCAAATCTACTCCCCAAATCTGAGTTTAAAGCTTATCCTGAAATGCTCCTTCATGGTGTGGTGTCTTGGCTTGCGTCAGGCTTTAAAGTATATAAAAACATCCCTTTGCAGCAGGCATAATACTATCGGGAAATAAACATTCATAATTTATTTTTTTTTTAGATGCTGTGAGTTTTGACTGAAATCAATCTCTCTTATTCTTATATAATAATTCTCTTTAATGAAAACAAAGATTAATTAGCTAACATGTTTAAAGTTATTTATAAAGGAGAGTAAAAGAACAATAGCGTGACCATCACCATGACACTTCATCAAATATACCATGGAGATTGCTTGGAGATAATGAAACAAATGGAAAAAGATTCAATTCATTTAGTGGTCACCTCACCTCCTTATTATAATGCTCGTGAATATTCCACCTATAAAACATATCAGGATTATCTTAACTTCATGGATGAGGTAATTGGGTGCCTGCCCCGTCTTCTCGTGGAGGGAGGATATTTCTGTTTAAATACCACTTCTTATACCGAAAAGAAAGTAATGTATCCAATTCCGTTTGATCTGCTTAATATTTGCACCAAACATGGATTTACCCTCATGTGGGATGTCATCTGGTTAAAGCCCAAATATACTCAAGCTCTTTGGCGAAGCAGCGATTATAATTACAAAAAACCTTATCCATATAGCTTGTATCTAAATTGCTTTCATGAATATCTCTGGATTTGTAGGTTGGGAGAACAGAATAGAGATATCAATGAAGAAGCCCTAGAAGCTAGCAGAATTGTGGGAAATACAATAGAAATCAAGGGTAAACTAAAAGATGAAAAAATATTACGATATTCATATAGAGAGTGGGAGTTTGAAGTTGCCAAGCCCAGTAAGGAAAAACACAGTGCTGCCTATCCTATAGAATTACCTTCGTATTGTATAGAGCTCTTTAGCCTGAAAAATGATACCATATTAGATCCTTTTCTTGGAACCGGAACAACCAGTAAGGCTGCAATGCTGTTGGCCAGGAATAGCGTTGGTATTGAAGCTAATAAACAATACTTCGAGTTAATTCAGAAAAAATTGGTTCCTGACCACAAAAACATGTATCAATATTATAGCCAACAAGAAATTGATAATATGGGATTGAAGGAACATCTTGTTGAATTTAAAAATGCTGAGTTCATTACACCTTCGAAATACAAGGTATATCTTAAAGAAGAATTACCTACGAAAGTAAAAAATGCAAGGAACACGAAAATAAAACAAGAAGTTGCTGAAGAAAAGAAAATTCAATCCAGCATAGATGCATTTAGTAAAGAGGAATAAATTAAAAAAGATGGTTTAGGAGATACTTTATTTACTGAGCATCATGCTGCTCGAATCTTGTTACCACAAAGAGGGCAAAATTGAGCATCGCCTTTCACTTCCGAGCCACATTCAGAACAAAATTTTTTTGTTGGTTGAGGAGCTGGAGCTTCTTCTTTTTGAACAAGTTGAGGTGCCCTGGCTTGTTCTGGTCCCTTTATAGCTTTAGGGCTCCTTACTATTAAATAAATAATTAACCCCAATAATCCAAAGATAAGAACCACCACAGCCCATAAATCAGCACTCATGTTCCTTGCTTTCGCATCCTTATGGGTCCACACGGTAAGCAAAATTTGAATCACACAGCCAACTAATCCAAAAATTAAAAAAAACCCAATAATCACGAGAGATTCTGTTAAATCTTGAGCTTGCAAAATCATTTTTCCTTCATCTACATGTTTTTTTCTTGTTTTAATTCATTTTGAAAAAAGTATTAATTAAATAGTATGCAACTGATTTTTAACATTTTGATTTAGTTAAAAAAAAAAAAAATAAAAAAGAAATTGAGTTTAAAAGTCTACATGTTTCCCTTCAAAGGCATATATGTATAAATTCTTCCACTCCTCCATGGTCGGTGATCGGGGTCCTGCAGTACATACTGGGCTTTGAAAACATAAACTTACTAGTTTATCGAGGCTATTTTCCATGTCGGATCTTGACACTTTTAAATCTTTAAGTTGTCGTGGAAAGTCAACTTCTTTTTGTAGTTCAAATACTTTATCAATAAGGATATTTGTTGCCTTTTTATCATCTTCTTTCCATTCCGCCCAGCCCAGTTGCTTTGCCATGGTACCTAAAGTGTCTGTAGTGATATCCATCGCTTCCGGATTATTCATGCAATATTCAAGAACGTAAGGAAGAAATATCCCAACGCATCTTCCATGAGCTATGTGAAAAATCGATCCCCAACTGTGTCCTAAAGTGTGTCCAATATGAGCCATTGAATTACTAAACGCTAAACCAGACATGGTTGCCGCAAGATGCATTTTATCCCGGGCTTCCATGTTATTTCCATCTTTATACGCCACGGGTAACCATTTAAAAATCATTTCCACTGCCTTCAAGGTTAATGCATCACTAATTTCATTCCTCCATGCAGAAATAACATTTTCGAGACAGTGAGCTAACGCATCAAATCCCGTGTTAGCCGTTAAGGCTGGGGGCATTTTAGAAGGAAAGATGGGGTCCACAATTGCAAACGTGGGGATGAGTCCTTGATGTGGAATCTCCATTTTTCTCCATACTTGACTGTGCTCCTCAAATTTAGAGACTACTACTCCCAGTGATGCTTCGGAGCCGGTGCCCGAAGTAGTGGGAATTATGATCATTCTCGCTTTTTTTCCCGTGTTTATTGCAAAAAGATCTGGATTAAAAGGCAGACCTTCTAGTGTCAATTCAGGAAGTTCATATAAAGCCCATGTAGATTTTGCTGTATCAATTACAGAACCTCCTCCAAGAGCAATAATTATATCTGGTTCATAAGCAAGGCATTGCTCCTTAGATTTATAAACTCCTTCTTCATGCGGATCAGGAACCACCTCATCATAAATCTCCCATTCTTTTCCAAGTGCTTCCAGCTTATCAGTAAGTATCTTTAAGAGCCCTACTTCTTGTATATTTTTATCCGTAACGATATAACACTTTTTTCCTGGAATATTTCCCAAGAATCCTAAGGCTTCCTCCCCATAAATTATGCTTGGACTATAAAAGTACCACATTTTTTCCACCCATGCAATGACAAGTTAAATTCATGTCGTACTTTAATTTTTATGAAACACCTATATATGTCTTTTGCTTTTGCTCAAATTCCATGCATTAATGAATAAATAAGTATAGCATATAATTCTACAAATATTCTCAGGATCAAAACTTCCTGAACTCTCCATCAAATACTTGACCAATATATTTTCGACCTTTCAAGATCCAGGTAATTTCATGCCCTTCTCGTGCTTTTTCGGCCCATTTTGATTTTTTTCTCCTATTTTGTTCTAAAAATCTATATCCTGCATGATCAACATATCTCAAACCGCTTGATAATTTTTTAACTTTCAATGTATTCCCGTCAATTTCGAATTCCTTTTTATTAGTGAATATGGCTTCATGGATTTCTTTACTTGCCTTTTCTAAATGCTCCATTTAACTAATCGCCACAAAATAAATAAAAATAATAAAAGCACATGAATACTAAGATAAAAGAAGATATAAATACATGAGGGTTATAAAGATAAGGTCTATTTCGCTTTACCATTCATCAAATTTCCTAAATATGCCTTGTAATTCTTGGTTAGCTTTTCTCTATAATGAGTTGGTGCCCCCGTTTCCTTGCGATATTCTTGAGAAATCCGATTTTTCCATTTTTGAAAGCTTTTAGTTTCTTTTCCACCCCAGATTGCTTTTTTGTCTTTTAACGTTTCAAATACGACTGCCTCAGAGATTTCTACTTGCTTCTTCTGTATTTTTTTTCCTTTTTTACGTCCTTTCTTCTTAAGGCTCTTTTTCTGAACTGATTTTTTCTTAGAGAGGCTATTTAAATAATTTTGAAAATTTCTGGTGGGTTTTCCTCGATAATATGCGTTATTACCCGTCTCATCATGATACTTAGCAGAGATTTTCCCTTTCCATTTCTTGAATTTTTTTGTTTCACTTCCCCCCCAAATTGCTTTTTTTTCATGCAATTTTTCAAATATTATCTTTTCGATGTCTTCTGGTCCTACTCTCTGTTGTTTTTTGGTTGTTTTCTTCCTAGGTTTTGATTTTTTCTTTTTATCTTTCACGTGATTATTGATGCTTTTCAGGAATTCCGAGGAAGATAAGGCTTTTCCATTACCATTTGAAAAAACAGGATCACTAATCGCATCTAAATGAATGGAAAAATCGAAATAATGCTGATAATTTAAGCTAGGTCCGAAATACTTGGCGATAAATGTTATCACCTCTCCGTTTTGTGAAAGGCTTATATGATCGCTCGATGTATTGCTATATTGATACAAGGAAAGATTGCTGAATTTTCTAATTTGCATGATCTTTTCTGTATCTCGCTTGCTTTTAATTGATGAATTATATTCGGCTCTTTTTTTACTTCCGAGCTGAGCATCTAAGGCAACCAACGAATATCCAGCGTTTCTCTTCAAGGTTTCTTTAATGATATTTCTTATGAATCCCTTTAATTGATTCCATTTGGATTTTCTTGTTAAACCAATTATCTCTCTTGTGATTTCCTCAGACATCTATAACCCAGTTATTAGAAGTAAATTGGAAAAATATAAAAATGAATGATTTGAACTAACTTTTAGACATTTCTAAGAATGTAATAAAAGAACTTGTTAATATATTTTTATTTTTCGTCAATGTATTCATTAAATCAAATGTTATTTTTAAAAAGAATTTTTAAAAAAAATAAAACCAACGTTGGATTTCAATAATCATATGGTAAATTTTAATAAGAAGATCACCTTATTTATTAATAGATTGATCATTTTTTATAATAAGATAAGTAAATATCAAAAAGTGATAGATAATGGTAGATGCGATTGACCTTAAGATTTTAGAGGAATTAGAAGACGATTCTAGAAAGTCTTATAATGATATTGCGGGAGTAGTCGGTAAGACCGAAGCGACCGTGAGAAGACGCGTTAAGAAATTAATCGAAGAGGAAGTCATTAAAAAATTCACCATCATGTATGAGCTTAATAACAAGGCTAAAGTTCAAGCTACAATCAAGATAGAGCCCGATTTCAAGAACATCAAGCGAATACTTAATGAACTGACTCAGATTGAAGAAGTAACCGATGTCTGGAGGTTGTCTGGAGATTGCGGTGTTTTTATTAAAATTGAGGTTCCCTCCATAGAGGAATTCAATCCCTTAATTGAAGGTAAGATTTCGAGAATCGAAGGGCTGAAAATAATTGAGACCTGTTTCATAACCGATATCATTAAGTAAAAAAAAAAGAGATTTTTTAGATTTATGAAATTTTTCTGTAATCTTAGTTCTTAGTTTCTCTTAGATAAAAAATTATATCTAACGCGATGAAGACCATCACTACTATATAAACCACAATCATTAATTATTAAAAGGGATTTAATCTATTGAATATAAGAAGATATGAACTTTTTATCTTAGAGGAGCCATATTGATTTGGTTTAGTGCTGACTATCATTTATCTCATGGCAACATCATCAAATATTGCCATCGTCCTTTCACCAATGCTGAGGAGATGGACAAGGTGATATTGGATAATCTTGAAAATAGCATTAAACCAGGAGATGTGCTATATTATCTCGGAGACTTGACCTTTAAAATGAACAAGGCAATGGAATTCTTTGAAAGATTTAATCAGATCGAAATTCATTATATCATTGGAAATCATGACTCAAATAAAGTCATTGATGTTGCTAAAAAATGGTGTGCTTCAGTGTCTAGATTAAAGGATATAAGCATTGATGGTCAGCCCATAACTCTCTGTCATTATGCAATGCGAGTGTGGAATAAGAGTCATTTCAATGCGTGGCAATTATATGGTCATTCTCATGCTACCCTTGATCCTATGGGTAAGCAATACGATGTAGGCGTGGATAATAATGAGTTTTTACCTGTATCCTTTGATGAACTTAAGGAGATAATGAAAAACAGGCCCTCAAATGTTAATCACATTCCTCCTGAAAACCGAAGCGAACGGCAAATTTAAATTCACTTGATATAATCTATTCTCATTTGAACTCGAATTTTAATGGATAAATAACAAACAAATAAGAAGCAGTTGATTAGAGATTGATTCAGGAAATGAACTGGGAATAATTAATTATCATGTAAATCATTCCACCAACAATGATTCCGATAAATATCGCCGCCGCAACTAATAACCACAAATCTGACCTTTCTATCCTCATGATACTTATTTATTATTGCACGAAATATGAATCAATTTTAATTTATTCTAAAACAGCATGTATTAAAAAATTTTTTACATCCTTAAGAAATTGATAGATCATCTTTTTCTGCCACGGATCATGTATTCAAAACCATTTTCCAAGAGATTTGCTTCGAAGCCAACATTTTCCATCATTCTAAGGTTATCTGTAGGATTAAGCCATTTTTCTTCTCCCTTGAAAACCATCTTGGCTTCTCTTAAGCCAAAACGTAAAGCAATTTGAATGAACTTGAGTTTTTGCTTCCACTTGGGATATCCCCCATTACGGCTTTTATCGAGAAACATCCCCCCATGAACCAAAACTCTATAAATTTGAATTAAACTTTCATTTACATCTTTAAAATCGTGGAGACTATTCTGCGAAACTATATAATCAATAGAGTTATCTGTAAAAGGCAGATTCTCGGCGAATCCCTTTTTGAACTCAATTTCCTTATCTTGTTTTGTTCTTGCCTTTTTTTTGGCAGCATCAAGCATTAAGTCTGAGGAATCTAATCCGATTAATCGTATCTCAGGGAGCAATTTTCTAAGTTCAAATAATAAAAACCCCGGTCCACAACCAACATCTAATATCGTGGGAGCAGGCTTTTTCATCTCTAAATTAATGAATGATGCAATTTTATGAGCAAAAGGAGTGTACCTGTATTCAATTAAATCTTCCATGTCTTCTACAAATTTTTCAACTTTTTCTTCTGTCCAGCCATGATGATGCTTGGAATTACTAAACTTTTTACTCATTTTTTCAAGTGATTTTATGATAAAGAGAGATAAAAACCTTTCATTTCTCATGTAAAGGGTTCTTTGTTGAAATTTTTATATATCACCTCAATTAATTAACATTAAATAATCAAAAAGGTGAAAGATTTGAATTCTGAATCTCTAAACATCGTGGCAATTTTCGCTCATCCCGACGACCTTACTTTTTATGCCGCAGGAACCGTGGCAAAATGGGCAGAACAAGGCCATGTTATTTATACGATTTGCGTTACAAGCGGTAATTTAGGAACCTTCAGAACCGACCTTACTTTAGAAGAAGTAGCTGAAACGCGGGAAAAGGAGCTAAGGGCAGCAAACAAGATCCTTGGAGTTAAAGACACGATCATGCTAGGATATCCTGATGGTGGCTTTATTGATGGAGCGAAATTGAGGAAAGAATTGATTTATCAAGTGAGAAAATTAAGAGCGGATCGGGTCATCACTTTTGATCCATGGGTTAAGTATGAAATCCATCCAGATCATGTTTTGGTCGGTAGGATGGCAGCAGAAGCGGCAGCTTTTGCAGGATTTCCCCTACTACATCCCGATCAATTAGAAGATGGCGTGAAACCTTATAAATGTTCTGAAGTGTGGTTCATGGGTCTACTTGGCCATAAACCTAATTGTTATGTGGATATTACTCCTACTTTTGAGAAAAAGGTCAAAGCTGTACTTCAATTTGAAGCAACATTATCACTCATAGCAGATCTTTTTGCCCCTGGTGAAGATATAGACCCAGCAAATGTCTCACAAAAAGAATTAAAAAAGCTCTCTAAATATGCCAATAGATTGTTTAAATCTTTTGCCACTATATTTGGTCAAAAGGTTGAAATACAAAAGGCAGAAGCCTTTTACGTGCAAAAAGTGCTACCTGGTCATTTCGATAACTTCCGAGAGATCATGTTGGAAATGCTTGGAAATCCTCCAGAACCTCCTGAGATATGTTAATGAAAATAAATGCTCTAACAACCCAGTATTCACGCTACATAATCGAGTTTAGTAATAATAAGATTAAAAGAATACCATGTATTCTTACACTAGTTAAATAATCAAAATCGCCTTTTTTTTATAAATTAAATAGAAAATGAGCAAGAAGAGATTAATTTAAAGCTAAAAACTCTCTAATTGTTTAAAAATATTATCCCTACATTTTTGTAGATAAACTATCTCTCTATTTATAGAAAATTAGAGGTGATAATATGATTTTTGATGACATGCACGAGGATTCCTATCACATGATGGATTGGTGGACTAATATCTTTGGCCCGTTTTGGTGGATATTTATGGTTATTTGGTGGGTGCTTTGGATTTCCTCATCAATTATAATGGCCTACTTCGTTCATAAAGATGCTGTACGAAGGAAAATACCTAACCCAGAAATATGGCTATTGATTGTTTTAATCTTCAATGTGTTAGGTTTGTTGATTTATTTCTTAGCTCGTGGCAATTATGAGGAACAAAATTGATTGAAAAATAAGAATTATGAAAACTTTTTTTTTTAAATAATAATTTAAATTTTTGTGGAAATTGTAATCTTTTTAATAACTTTTACTATACTGTTTCTCGGAGAACTAGGTGATAAAACTCAATTAATCGTGTTTAATCTTTCCTTAGAACATGAAAAGTCTTATAAAGTGGCAATTGGAGCCACTTTAGGATTTGCTGTAATCGTTACCATAGGAGTGTTTTTTGGCATATTTATCACTGCCTTTATTCCACTTAGGATTGTAGCAATAGTATCTGGCATCATTTTCATCATCATTGGTATTTTAGAGATGCGAGGCTTAAAAAAACTCAATCGTGAAAGAAAGCTTAGGAATGATAAAGGGAATCATATAAATAATGACCCTATAGACCAAGAGGATACAGGTTCTTTATCAACTTCAAAGTATTCAAAATTGAGAAAAAATCCTTATATTGCCGGCTTCTCTTTTATATTTTTGATGGAATTAGGCGATAAAACACAAATTTTAACCATCACGCTTGCTTCTATATATCCACATCCTCTCGAAGTATGGTTAGGAGCATTTTTAGCTCTTACTTTTTTAGCATGGATGGGAGCATTTTTTGGAGCAGTTATTGCCCGTAAAATACCCAAGTTTCATCTCAAGTTGGTAACAATAATCATTTTCATATCAATTGGTATAATAATCTTGGTAACTTCAATTTAAATCTACTTGTTAAAACTAATTGATTTTTTTATCCAAAGTTAAAATCAGATCTATCCTATAAAGAAAGCTATTCCATAAAATCCAAGCAAAATTGCAAAACAAGTAAAGGTAGGAAGTGCCAAAAATTTTAAGACGTTTTTATAATCAACTTTAAAATAATTAACGCTATATGCCACGCAAGGATGGACGGGTGTGACGATATATCCTAAAAAGGAAGCCCAATATATGAAAATAAAATCGATTAACGGCATGATAAATACGGAGTTCTGAACCAAATAAATGGGAACCAAAATTGATAAAGGCAACTGTACTCGTCCCGTGGCATATCCTAATATGAAGCCTAAAAAAATAAAGATGATAAAAGGAAGTTTGAGACTTCCAATATCTTCGGGTAATCCAGAACGGATGAATACTGCTAAAAATAAAAAGATTGCGATAATTAATAAAGGAAATCTCCATATGCGCATTTTTTGAGCGATCGATTTAATTGAAGCAATGGGCATTTTTGAAAAAAGTAATGCAAGCCAAATGCTTAAGGTGAGTCCAATTAAAAGGAAAATTTCTGGATATTCCAGGTTGAACACTATTCTACCAATTAAATCAATGATCGGTGCAACTATGATTGGAATCAAGTTATAAAATACTTTTTTAAGATCCCGTTCATGCTCTTCAGATTCTAACTCTAAAGGACGCAATAATATAACGTAACCCATTATGGTCATGATAATAAAGGGAATTATCATGGCTGCTGCGATGATATAAATGGAAATGCCTGCTAATAAGCTTCCCACAATCAACATGGGAGAAAGAGGATAAATGGCAATTAATACATGGCGATACCACACGTTTATGGCAACCTTTCGATTCGGGTCTATTGAATCATCAATTT
>SDNN01000241.1 GCA_004524425.1 Promethearchaeota archaeon | reverse complement strand
TTGTTAAAACTATTTTCGTTTTAATCAATTTTTCGCAGGATATCATGGCTATAATTGATCTCATCCAAATCATCTTGTTCATAATCGGGATTCCGTTGATTCTGATCATAGCGAAATTTCTAAGATCAAGTAAAGGAGTTTTGGGTGCCAACGATAATCTAACTGCTGTTGCCGCAATCTTGGAATGTGGCAAGTACTTCTCAGAAAATAGACCCAAAGAAACAGAAGTATGGTTAGTTAGTTTTGCCGGAGAAGAACACATGAGAGGTTCAAAACGCTTCGTTTCACAATTTAAAGAAGAATTATTGGAACGAAATGCCATGTTGTTTAATTTAGAATGTCTTAGCGCTGATACATTTCTATTGGCTACTGGTGAATCAATGTTTTTCGCTAAACATTCTGAAAAGGTCGTAGAAATTGGCAAGAAGGCTGCAGAAGATTTATCTATCGAAATTGACGTCGGACCATTAAAATTTGCTGGCAGTGATGCGGCAAACTTTTCAAGGAAAGGTCTTGATGCCGCAACTCTATTTGGTAAAACAAAAAAAGGTACCCCCTCAGATTGGCACACGGAAAGAGATGTGCCAGAACGATTAAAAGCGGAAGGTATCGTAAAAGGTACGGAAATTGCCATACGATTCGTAGAATTAGTAGATAAAATGAATTAGTAAAAACGAAAATTTTTAATTAATTTTTTTTTTATATGTCTTTTTTTATTAGTATTTCTTTACAAAATTTTTCCAAATTTTTGAAAATTTTTTCGACTTTAGAGTATTTTTCAAGCACGAATGAGAAAAATATCTCGCTCCTGCATTCCCTAATTATAATAATTTGACCATTCTTTAGTTCAGCAATAATTTTTCCAATCTTTTGGTCGTGCACATCCTGTCCTAATTGCTCAGCACTTTCTAATACAGAAGCACACATGGCAGCAAAATTTTTAGTGTCGAATTCTTTTCCTAAATTTTCCGCAATAAGATCTCCATTACGATTAGCTAAAATCGTTCCTTTAAGTTCACCAATCTCTTTTATTTCGTTTATTATCGCTTTTGCTTTTTCTAAATTAACTTTCCGCAACTTAATTTCCTTCAATTTTTCTAATTACATGTGAGTGATAAACTATGATAATTAATTAATTCAATTTAATTAATCTATAATATACATGAAGAGTGAAAATTCGATGCAGCGACATGTTAATATGATAAATGAAACTCATGATGGTTTTATTGAAAATGAATTGCTACCCTTTTTAAGAATTCCAAGTTTTACTCTCAATAAAAAAGGAATAAATCAAGCTAAAGAATTTCTAATTTCATACATTAGACCTTTTTCGGACAATATAAAAGAATTCGAAGAAGGATTAATCATGGCCGATGTAAGTGGTAGCACAGAAAGTAAATTGTTAATTTACATGATGTATGACACTCAACCAATTACCAAAGAGAAGGAATGGATAAGCGAACCATTTGGAGCAGTGATTAAAACCTTACCGCCGCCTTTAGATAAGCTTGATAAATGCGTAATAGCCCGTGGTGCTTATAATTCAAAATCTCCCCTCATGTGTTTTTTAAATGTCATAAGAATTTTAAAGGAACAAGATGCCCTTCCCTTATCCTTGAAGTTATTGTTTGATGCTCAAGAAGAAATTGGCTCTCCATTTTTATTAGAGTTGCTCAAGAACAAAAAAGAATTATTCAAAGGATGCACCGATGCTTATTATCCGTCAATGAAACAGGATCTCTCAGGAAAGAGTATCTTAAAGTTAGGTTATAAGGGAATTTTATCCTTAACCATTAAAGTTTCAAGTAAAAATAAAGAACCACACTCAGCATTCAGTTCAATGATACCTAATCCAGTAAGGGATTTAATTCAACTGCTCAATAAAATTTATGCTAATAATGAATTTTTAATAGATTCATTGAGAAAACCTTATGTTCTTTCTGAAAAAGAACGCAACATGATTGATGATTTGATGGAAGAAATTAATCTCGAAGAAATTAAACAGAAAGCGGGGATTGTTGAAACGATTGAAAATGATCCTCGAAAAACCTTTACTAATTATTTATTCAAGCCAACATTTAACATTTCAACTTTAAAATCTGGCTTTTTGGGGGGGGGTACCAAAAACATGGTGCCAAATTCTGCTACCTGCAATATTGATATAAGATATGCACAAGATATAAGCATCGATGAGATTTACGAGGAAATTCAAGAAATAACAAAAAAAAGCGCCAAAAAATCAAAGTCTCATTTCGAGCTTATTAAAAACATCGGTTATGAAAGTTCTAGAGTCGATAAAAACTCAACTTTAGTTCATAGTCTAATTCAGAGTGCCAAACAACTGGGATATTCCACTCAAATTTGGCCTCTAAGCGCTGCAGCAGCACCCTTGAGTGCAATTAAGAAAAATATTGGCTTAAATTTTATTGCTGGAGGTTTAGGAATAGGAGGATTAGCCCATGCGCCCAATGAATTTGTTCAACTAAACTCCATAATTGATACCCGTCTTGCAAATTTATATTTCTTAATGAAATACTATGAAAATTTACAGAAAGAAGAATAATCAGAACTTATCATTTTATTCATCTTGAGCTATTTATTGCGTGCTAAGTATCTAGTGCTCTAAAAAATCAAACTGTAGTTTCTTTTACTAAATTATAAAACTAAAGTTTTTTTATCATTAAATGAGATTCAACATTAATTCATTAAAAAAAATATTTTAATCGAGCTAATAACATTATCATTTTATAACCTCTGGAGTTAATACATGCAGGATTTACTGTTTAAGGTATGCATATTTGGTGATGGGGGCGTTGGTAAAACATCCTTAGTTCGAAGATTTTTGACGGGCTTATTTGTCGGAAACACCACCATAACACTTGGAGTAGAGTTTCACATGAAAAAACTTGATATTCTTGGAAAGCGCGTCACATTACAAATTTGGGACTTTGCGGGAGAAGATAGGTTTCGCTTTTTATTGCCTGGATATGTGAAGGGTTCTTCGGGAGGTATTTTCATGTTTGATATAACCAGAGGAGCAAGTTTACGAAATTTTGATGACTGGCTTACCATTTTTACTAAAGGAACTGAAGATTCCCCCATTGAGAATCCTCCCATTATCATGGTTGGAGGTAAATTAGACTTGCACGATAGGCGAGCTGTCTACAGTAAAGATGCGGTAGACTTAGCCAAAAAGTATGATATATTAGATTATATCGAATGTTCCGCAAAAACAGGCGAGAATGTGGAGTTAATTTTTCATAAACTGGCTTTAGCTTTAACAAAAAGGGTTGAAAATATGTAATAATACTCCATTTCAAGATTAACTATTTCTTAAACTTCTTAGCAAAAAAAAAAATGACATTTTTGAATGTTTTTTATCATATCACCTTTTTCTTTTTTAAAATACAGTTTTCAATAAAATAAAAATATAAATAATAAGTCTATTAGATTTTTAAGCTAAGTATAGGAGACTTTCATGGAAAATTAAAAATGCGTGACTCGAAATTTAAAATTTGCATATTTGGAGACGGAGGAGTTGGTAAAACCACTTTAGTCAATAGATATCTGACAGGTGTATTCCATAATTCATATCGCATTACAATTGGAGCAGATTTTTATGTAAAACGCATAAAAGTTGCTTCAAATAAGGTTACTTTGCAAATTTGGGATTTTGCTGGCGAAGACCGCTTCAAGTTCATCTTACCTACCTATATAACTGGTTCTTCCGCTTGTATATTCATGTTTGACATAACGAGATACTCAAGTATTAAAAACCTAAATGATTGGATGGAGGTTTTTAATAAAGGTGCTAAAAATGAACCCAATGAAATACCGCTCATGATGGTTGGAGGTAAATTAGATTTAGAATTTAAAAGAGCAGTACAAACGGATCATGCTAAATCAATTGCTGAAAATAACAATTTTTATGAATATATTGAATGTAACTGTGACAAGGTAATGCACAACAAAGAACTACTGAAATATTCCAACTCTTTCACATTACGACAGAA
>SDNN01000050.1 GCA_004524425.1 Promethearchaeota archaeon | reverse complement strand
TTTATTGTTTCAATTAATGAATGAAACCAAAATTCTCCTTTTTCTTTTGAGGCATGGTAAGGATCTCCTAAGATTCCGCTTCTATTAAGATTTATAGTCTTCCATTTCTTAGGTTTTTCAAACTTATAATTTGGATCTAGATAAGGAATATATTTTACATCAATTCTCTTTAATTTGCTTAGTTTTACCTTATCTGGAAATAAATACATCATTATTGATGTTTCAAACTCGCCGGCATGACAAATTCCACCAATTTTAGAAGATCTAATACTCATCAAATCCTTTTTAATTAAAGAAAAAGTATTTAATACAAGAATTTTAGTTTTATAGCGCTCCTGAATTGAATGTAAAATTTTATTGTTTCCTCCATGAGCATTAATAAAGAAGATTTTTGTCTTATTATGATAATGATTTAAAATGCTTTTTACTTGAGATACAAATTTTTTCTTAGAAATTGATTTTGTATTTCTAAATTTTTTATGTTCTGGAGAGATACTTATTTTTATTCCTGGAATAATTTTTCCATCAAATTTCGGAGCAACTTTTTCTACTATACTTCTTGCAATTAAGTAATCTGTTTCAGGAGGAAGATGGGGTCCATGATGTTCATAACTTCCGATAGGAACAAAAACTAAATCATTCAATTAAATCTTTCTCAATTTAACCTTGGTCTATTAAAAGTAATATATGTAGAAAATTAAGAAGTTAGAATTATAATCTGTTTTTTATTATGTTGGTCTCTTATTTCTTTAAGGCAAATGTTTGCTTTAGATATTGCTTCTAATATATTTTTCCCAACACCAATCCCTGCTTTCAATTTCCATGGTTCATGTTTGGATTCAAATAATGTCATTATTGGTCTTATTTCATTAGGATCCATTGACGGGGGACAAACACAAATAAAATTATCTCCTCCATTGAAAAAACAGAGAGCACCAATAGTTAAAAACCCCTCCATCAATGTTAAATATGCTCTATTTAAATCTATATAATTTTTATAGAAAGGGTTTACATCAGTAGCTAATTTCGTATAATAATTTATATCGATATGAGCAACTTTAACATCATTTATTATGGGTAATTTATGTCCATTATATGCCAAAACCTTTTTTCTTGAAGATTGTGCACTTCCTTTATTAATCAAAACTTTGGAAGCTTCAATTTGAGCCTCTAGTGGAGTTTTTCCCTTTCCAATTCCTATACTGATTGTGATTGGAAACTTTTTTTCTAATTTATCAATAATAATTTGGTGATTTTTAATGGATATTCCATTTGAAACCGCAATCATATTATCTCTTGCTGCAGAAAATACGAGACCTCCATGTCGATTAAATTGTTTTTGTAAGAAAATAAATATTTTTGAAAGAAGAATTTGAATTCTATGCTCTCTATTATGTCCCATTTCTTCTGTAAATGGTCCAAAATTATCAATTTGTATATAGGTTAATTGTATCAAAAAAATAACCTCATATTTAGTTGAAATCTCGTATTCTCCTCACCATTTTAACTACACTTTCAACTGAACGACGAGCAAAATCTTCAATTCTTTCAACTGCCTCTACTCTTGTCATTCCTGGCCCTGAAACACCTAAAGAAACTGGTTTATTAAATTCTAATGATAGATCTACCATTTTTCTTGCAGCATGTTGAGCAACAATTTGATCGTGATCAGTATCTCCTTTAATTACCGCTCCTAAACATACGACCCCTTCAATATTTTCTTTTGCTAACAGATTTTTTATCGCTAAAGGCATATCAAAACTGCCAGGGACTTTAAATATTTCTACGACATTACATCCTAAGAATTTAGCATGTTCTACAGCTTTTTTTAGCATGTTTTCTGTAATATCATAGTGGAACTCTCCAATTACTAGTCCTAAATTTATTTTGTTTTCATTCATTTTTTTTAACCTCATTATATTCTGATTGGCCCTATATCCGGATATCCTTGTCTTAATCCCTTTCCAGCATTTCTTTTTAGCCAATCTTTTTTAAATAATAGATATAAAATATTTTGAGCATGTTCCCTCGCTCTATTATCACATACCTTAATTAATTCATCTGGTGTTTCTGCTTCATCCTCATGAACAAAGCATTCAAGAATATGTTTTCCTGTCATTAATTGGCACATTATAATTCCTTGGCTTGCCTCGTGAGCACAAATCTTATCTATTTCAGCTGGGCCAGGCATTCCAATAGCCAAACAAATTTCACATTCATATCTATCAAATAAAATTTTACATGCGACGGGCAAATCTTTCATACCTGGAACAGTATAATAAATTATGTTAACCTTACTAGTTGTATTCTCAATCTCGTCTATTGCCATGGATCCCATATCTACACGAGCAAAAGTTGTATCCGCTATTCCAATATTTATCTTACTCAATTTTTCACCTTAGCTAAATATTCATTATAAGCTTCTACGATTTGTTCACCTTCAACCATAATCAAATTATTCTTATTTGCATATTCTCTTGCTTTTTTAATAGATAGAGCTTTACCAGTTGATCCATCTAGCATTTCACACAATACTGTAAGTGGAGAAAGATCTCCTAAAAAAGCCAGTGTAACCGTTAATTCTGTATGCCCTAATCTTTCCTTTAATAAATCAGGATTTGCTATTAATAGATGTGTGTGTCCTGGAGCTCTAAAATTTGACCCAAAAATCTCTCTATATTCTTCATTTTTTATTCCATTCTGATAAATTTGAGATCCAAGTATTCCAAATTCTCTAATAGTCAAAGCACGATCATTATCAGTAATTCCTGTATAAGTATCAATATGATTTATTGTAATTGAGAAGGAGGGTTTATCACCGTAAGGACATGCCACATTAGGAGATATCTTATTAAAAATTGAATATTGACCTAAAACATTTAAATAAATCTCTAACATGAAAGGTAGACCTAATTTTTCGGCTATTTCAGCATGCATTGCTACACAAATTAATCCACCAGCATCATATCGTAAATTTTTAATATGATTGGGAGTTACTTTTTCTGCTAAACAGACTAAATCTACTTCTTCTTCTCTACCATCAAGATCATATACTAATATAAAATTTCCTAAAGATAATTCTTTAATTGCCCGCTCTATAGTTTCAATCATGCAAATTTTCCATTTTTTTAAGCTATTTTTAATATATTACTCATTCTTGAGTAAATTATACTACGGAATAAATATATGTTTCTACCCTTTTTAATATTATAAAAAAAAAATAGTATCAATTAAAATCCCAAGTTTATAAAGAATGAAAAAAACATTAACCAATTTATAGATTTCTAAAAAATTTAATAAATATTTAATTAAGGAACAATAAATTCATAAGATAAATATAATTGTAAAAACAAGAGAATCTAGCTTTGCTCTACCCAATTATGGGTAGAATTTGATTTAATATTTAATTTAATGAAATAAGCTATTTTATTTCTTTAGGAATCTGAGTATTTAAGATAAAATATAAATCAATAAAATGGCGTCTTAAATTGCTCTTTTAATAGTATAGATTCATACTATAGAAAAAAATATAACAATCCCATTATTAAAGCACAAAATAATGGATTAGTAATATTATCGTCGATTTTTAAGTTAAGAAGATCTATAATTAGAAAGGTGAGAGCTCCTCCTAAGGCAATCATAAATATCTTGAATAACGTCAAGTGGATTTCAAAAAAATAGAGGATAACGATGCTTATCATGAGTGACGTGAAAAATCCAGAAATATAACCAATGATGGTTTTATTGCTGTTTTTTGGAAAATTTCTTTTCCCAAACTTAATTCCCATTATTGAAGCAGCAGCATCACCTAAGCTAGCGATTAAAGCAACTGAAGCAAATAAACCGAAAGGAAGAAAAAGTGATGGTACTAAAGCTAATATCAGCACCACGGGTTTTGTAAACTCGTATATTTCGTTAGGTCTTAAAGTTTTAATAAGCAGTCGAGATATGGTATCTGGTAATAAATGATATATACGGCGCTTCTGGAAAATATAAGATAATCTAACATAATCTAATGCAGCAAATATTATTATTGCTGAATATCCGACTGTTAAAATCAAGAAAATACCATATTCCTCTCCAGTTATACCCCAAATCTTGTCAGCTCCCCAGAGATATCCCCAGATATGGACGGCAAATACCCATAAAGAAATGATTATTGCTGCAGGTAAAAAATGAAACATTTTACGATGCAGATCTGTAATTAACGATGTTTCTTGGTTAGTTCTCCACTTAGGATTAAATTCTTCAAAATCTTCAAGAAAAGCTTCGATTTTTCGAGCTTCTACCTTTTTGTGATCATGAATGGTGATAAAAAGGTATTGAAAGAACAATATTGCAAAAATAAAAAGTGGTGTGTAAATGCATATTATGGTCATTGCCAAGGACTGAAACCATCTAACATGTATAGTATCCCTCGTGTAAAATAAAGGATATAGAAGTCCTCCTGCCATCCACAGTATAAATGTAATGAGTGAATTCTGAAAATTATGCTCATTAGGATATTTTTTCTTTAACATATAAGCATAATATAACTGCCCAAATCCATTAATCATGAATAATAAGACTACGGGTATAGTGTAAATATTATAAACCATGTTAATCTTATTAAATCATTTTATCAAAAATATATTTTGGGAAAACATTGAAAAATAACCTTTTTAGAGATTAAGATCATGAAAGCAGCTTTATATCGAGGGAAAAAATCAATCAGCATTATAGACATTCCAAAGCCCATTCCTGGTAAGGGAGAGGTTTTAGTTAAAATAAAATATGCTGGTATATGTGGTTCTGATTTGGAATTTTATAAAACTGGATTATGGCCCACAGAATGCGTATTAGGTCACGAAATTACCGGTAGCGTGGCAGAAGTGGGAAAGGAAATAAAGAAATGGAAAATAGGCGATCGAGTGACTATAGATGTAACATTAAATTGCGGAGAATGCTATTTTTGTAAAAGAGGCTTTGAAAACTTGTGTGAACGCTCATATGAAGGGATTGGAGTGGGAAGAAATGGTGGATTTGCAGAATACATGCTGGTAAAAGAGCATAACCTCATTAAACTACCGGATACAATACCAGATAAGCACGGTACGATTTTTGATCAAATTGGCACTCCGTTACAAGCATTATCTATATCTAATTTTATAGCGGGTGATTCTGCAGTTGTATTAGGTTTAGGTACATTAGGCCAGTTTACCTTACAATGTTTAAAAATAGCAGGAGCAAGTTCAATCGTCGTGGTTGAAAAAAATCCTTATAGATTGGAAGTAGCAAAAAATTTTGGTCCAGATCTAGCATTAGACAAGTTAAGTCTGCCACGAATTAAAAGAGCAAACAAGAAAGGGGTTTCAGGTGCGGATTATGTGTTTGAATGTTCCGGAAACCCACGCCTGGTTAATACTGCTATAGACGTGGTCCGTAAAGGGGGAACAATAATTCAAATTGGTTTATGGGATAAACCGGTTGAAATTAATCTGCTTAAATACGTGATGAATCAGATTCGCATCCAAGGTGTTTTGGGTACTCGAAGAAAGGATTTTGAATTTGCTATAGATTTAGTCGCCCGAAAAATGATTGATCCTGATCCCATTATCACGAAGATCATCTCTCTTGATGATATCGTCGACGAGGGATTTGAATGTGGAATTGATCCGGATACAAAAAATATCAAAATTCTGGTAGAACCTTAAATTTGCACCTTCTAAAATGATTTATGTGGTATAATAAAAATAAAAAAAGTTTCCAAAAATTCTAAAAAATTTAAGTAAATATTGATAAAAAAAAAAAGAATTTAGAGGCCAAATAAGAGAATTTGGTCAATCGTATCATGTACTTTCTTTAAATTGTCCTTGCCAATTGCCTCATCGAGTTTAACCTTTAAATCCAAGATCGTGCTTAAACCTTTTACCACCGTATTCTGAATGAAATTATTAAAAATTGATTTTTCAGCATTTTTTTTCGCAAAATAGTCTACTCGCTGTAGCATGGCTTCTTCGTATTCCTTGCCAGTGTTGGTTTTCAATTCCGTTAATTCTATAAACTTGGGTCCTTCATCTTGTTTTTTTGCTTCCATTTTTTCGTTCACCTATTTCTCTAATTCTTCTTTTTCAATACCACCATTATGGGCTACATCAGCTCCAACTTCCATGGCCAGTTGGCCTCTCGTGGTATCAAATTCGTTTTTCACTTTATCAGTTAGTTTTTTGGCAATTAATTTTTCTATGTGAGGTCTATGTAAGGTATTATGCGTGCAAAATGGGATTTCACGTACAGATCCGTCGGGCATCGCCACGCCGAAATGGACAATGCATCTTCTTGTTCTTTCTATATCCATGTTATATGCATCTTGGAAATGCATTGAACTAATGAGAAGTGTCCCATGAGTAAATGAACTAATGCTTTCCCAATCTCCGTTTATTAATACTCTACTAAACATTTCCATCAGTTTGCCCGGTTTTTTCGTGTATTGAAGCATTCCTAATAGAAACCTTGCCTTTAATTGTGTCTTATCTAGAAATTCTAATCCCTTATCTAGTGTCTTTCCTGCCTCCCCTAATAAATTAGTGAAAAATTGAGGCGGATTTTTTTCCTTGTGCTTAATTTTCTCCCAAAAACGGTTTGAAAAGTCCACGATTTTCAATGGGTCAAAATATTCGGTAACCGGAACCATTTCATTGGTATTGGGATCAATGACCATGTATGTTGCGAATCCACAATCAGGATGGCAGGTAAACTCAATCGGATCAACATCTGCTAAATATGCTATGATTCGGCCCATTTCAACAACTGTACTCAAGGGATACCATGCACTTTCCATGTCGATCTTTCCTCCCGTTTGCTTTTCTATTTCTTTAATAACATCCGCATTAGTGATTCTTAAATCATTTATTTCTTCAGCAGCAATCCGACCACATAAAGAGACAGGTTGGAAAGTTATACCTCTAACGACGTCTATATTATCAATACAGAATTGAATGATGTTTCCCACTTCTTTATCATTCACTCCATTCACTATGGTAGCAACTAGATTAATCGAGGATAACCCTGCCTTTCGACAGTTTTCAATTACCCTCATTTTATAATCCATTAAATTCTTAATACCACGAGTTTTCTCATAAGTTTCATTATTTATCCCGTCAAATTGAAGGTATAACGTGTCTAATCCCATTTCATATACTTTTTTGGTCCATTCTAGACCGCCGTTCTTTTTCTGGAAGCCGTATCCATTCGTTGCAGCAATTACTTCCTTAAATCCCTTATCTTTTGCCATCTTGCATATTTCAGGAAAATCTTTCCGTACCGTTGGTTCTCCACCAGAGAACATGATGCTTACGGCAGGTATGGGTTTATCCCTGAAATGATCCATGATCTTTTCGATTTCTTCTATGGTTGGCTCCACTAAATATCCTGCCTTCTGCACGTTTGCAAAGCAGAAGTTACAGTTAAAGTTGCATCTATTAGTTAAATCTATGAGAGCTAATGAGCAAGTTGACAAGTGATCTGGACATAATCCACAGTTATAGGGGCATCCTCTTGGATCTACACATTCAATATCAGGGGGATTAGCATCTCCATTTTTTTCGAAACTCCAATTTTCTGTACCATAATGTGTCCATTTATAATACTTCGCTGAAGAGCTAATTCGATCCTTAAAAAATCCATGTTCCTCGCACGTCTTTTCCATCCATATTTGACCATCTCTTTCAATGATTTCAGCAGGAATTCTTTGTAAACATTCCGGACAAATGGAAATGGTTTTTCTGTAGTATTTTTCTTCTAAATAATCCGTACCGTCTAAGTGATACATTTTAACATCAAAACTTTTTTTTTTAATATTTTAGTTAAATGATTATCTAATAATATTAAAATCTATTTTAAATTATTTCAAATTAAACGATAGACTCATTTTAAATTATTCTTAACTTTAATATTAGGAACAATATGTAATAAAATCAGTAAAAAGTCATGTAAACAGATTATAAATAATTATATCTTAGTTAAGAATAGTAGAACTTTAAGAAGCATTTCCATATAGTCTTCGATTAGGAATATTTTTGTTTTAATGAACTTGTCAGCATTTTTAATTTCTCTGAAATTCTCAATTTGAACACGTGATTCACTTCTAATTTTTTATACTCATCTGGTAATGTTTTAATATTTTTCAAATAATACTGCTTGATTTCATTTAGATTTGGCAATTCATGGACAAGTTTCCCCTTTTCTATGAGCGGGATTAATAAGGGTTCTGAATTTTCTGGTGCCATTTCATCATCTAACATCATGACATCTTCTTTAAACAATCCATTTTTATCATGGATTCTATATACTTGTTTTTTGCCAGGATAGGTGACTTTTTCTTCGCTAGTCTTAATTCTAGGCTTGCCTTTATATTCCATCAATTTATATACCGCCGAAAGAGTCGGATCGTCTCGAGACGTAGCTAATTCCGTTCCCACTCCAAACGCGTCTATTGGTGCATTCTTATCTATAATATTTTTTATTTTATATTCATTTAAATCTGAACTGGCCACGATTAATACCTCTTGACATCCATTTGCATCTAAAATGCTCCGAACCTTTTTAGCATGTTCTATCAGATCACCTGAATCTATCCTGACCCCTCTTATAGTATTCTTATATTTGCAGGCTTTTTCAGCTCCTTTTTCCGTATCATACGTGTCAATTAATAGTATTGAATCTTTTCCATAAATTTTATAATAAGTCTCGAAACTTTCAGCTTCCTCATCAAATCTCTGAACAAAACTATGAGCCATTGTACCACTAGAGTTAATACCCAATTCTAAGTCTGCCACCACGTTGCTTGTACCATCAAAACCCGCAATATAACTTGCTCTAGCAGCATACACTCCGGCAAGAGGTCCGTGAGATCTCCTGGTACCAAATTCAAGCAATGCCTTTCCCGGAGCTGTGTTTGTTATGCGAGATGCTTTAGAGGCGACAATCGTCTGAAAATTAATCACGTTTAATAGGTAAGTCTCAGCTAATTGAGCATGAATCATTGGTCCTTGGACTCTTATTACCGTTTCATCAGGAAAGAAAAAATTGCCTTCTCTCATTGCCCAAACGTCTAGATTAAACCGAAAATTCGGTAAGTATTCCTCAAAAAAACTGGGATCTATATTTTTAAAGACTTCCTTTTTTCTTAGAAAATCGATGATATCTTCTGTAAATTTAGCATTTTGCAGGTAATGAATTGCCTGTTCTAACCCTGCGAAAATTAGATAATTGCGGTTTTTTGGATATGTTCTGACAAAGAGATCAAAAACGGCAGTATCATCCTCATCATTCCTGTCATGTTCTAAATTATCCTGATAATACGCAGCAGTCATGGTTAATTGATAAAAATCCGTTGCTAAAATCATGTTGTAATCATTTATGAAACCAGAATTAATATTTTTCATGTTCATTCACTGATGCTATTGTGATTACTTGACTAATTATTACTTAATTAAATCTTTCAAGTTATTAACCTTTTTATTTACCTCAAAAAAAGTCAAAATAAGAGTAGCAAGAAAAGATTAAGCATGTTAAATCTTTTCAATTTTTCGAATATTTTTTACGATGTACATTTTTAAGAAGTTATCTTTAGTCAATTTTCCATTAGCAGTAACTTTATCACCGACTTGTAAATCATTTTCATCATGTAATTTCTCACTTATTCTTAGATTAAGCTTGTCCACGTTTTTAACCTTATCTTCATCAAATTCGCTCTTTTTTGCAATTCTGGGACCAAATTTAGCATTCTTCAATTCAGCTAAATAATAGACTGTTATGTATTCTTGAAATTCTTGTTCTTTTTTTTCTAAACTTGCAATCTCCCCTTCATGTACTGTAATGCTTTGGTCTTCGAATTCTAAGAACTGAAAATCTTCAGACTCTTTATCAAGCATTTTAATTCCTTCCTCTTCATCATCTTCTTCGGTGGCACTTAATATTATCGATTCGATATTTTTTTCAAAATCTTCCGGTAATCTTGTTAAATTCCAATCTTCTAATTTAAAATATTCTTGTTTGAGGGAGAAAATAAAACCGACCCAAAAATGGTTGCAAAATCCAAGATTAGACCCCACCCTACAATCACAGTCTCTTTCAGGATCATCAATATTATCATCTCTAATTGCTAAATAGGAAGTTACGTCCCAATTCCAACCCTTGAAATTAATTTCAACCTCGTGGCGATCAGGGTTTACTATTTTAATAGATTCAATCGATTCTCGATCTTGACCATTAATTTTATTCAAGGCTAATTCAATCTCTTTTGATACGATCTCTAACTCCTTATCTTTTAATAAAACCGTTAATTCCTCATTTGCTAATGAATCAAGAATGAAATCAATTAATTCTGCTTTTACTAATCGTGAATAACCCTTAATTTCAAACTCCTTGCAAATTCCTTTCAATTCTTTTACATTCAAGGACTGTAACAAATAGTTCAAGTAAGCCTTATCATCAACCTTTCGCTTCATTATTAACTATCTCATGAATTATCCTTAATTGGAGAATAAACCATTTTTTGGTCTTTCACATAATTATTTGAAAACCAGATTTATATTTTTAATTATTCCTAATAAAATATATAATAAAAAATGATAATTTAGACCTTGAATTTTTTTGCTCATTTTATTTGTTTTGAGCTCTTAAAGCTTTCTTGTCAATTTTTCCGATTAACGTTAATGGCAATTCCTCCGTGAATTCTATGATCTTGGGAACCTCAAACGGAGCACAATTGTCCTTGGCAAATTGTATTATGTCCTCCTCCAAGGCTTTTTTATCTCCATCATATTGATAATTTGAATCAATTTGTATGAATGCTTTTACGAGTTCAGAACCGGGTCTTTCCGGATTGGGCACTCCTATCGTGGCTATAATATCGATTGCGGGATGCTTTGTTAGCATGTCTTCCAATTTACTTGAATACACTTTATAACCGCTAACAATTATCATGTCTTTTGTGCGATCCACTATTTTTATATACCCATCATCATCCATGATTCCGACATCTCCAGTATGCATGTATCCATCTTTATCTATCGCTTTTTTAGTTTCTTCTGGTCGTTGATAATATTCCTTCATCACCATGTCCCCTCTCACGCAAATCTCTCCAGGTTCACCCAAAGGAACTTCTTCCCCACTGACAGGATCCAATAATTTTAATTCAATATTCATCATGGGCAATCCAACGGTACCCAATTTCTTCAATCCTTTTGAGGGATTCATCGTGGTTAATGCCGTGGTTTCGGTACAGCCATAACATTCTATTAATTTTCCTTCTCCTACAACTCTTTCCAATTCTTCTTGAGATTCTTTAGGGAACGGGGAGGCTGCAGAAATGCAGCCAGTTACATTCGAATGGTCTAAATTCCTAAACTTAGTATTTTTTAATAACATCTGAAATAAAGAAGGCACGTTTACCAATGCAGCAGGTTTGTATTTAGCAATTTGATTGATGATAAAATCCACGTTTCGGGGATCGGGAACTAACGACTGACCCCATCCTAGGTATAAACAATGTTCTAAAAAGTAAAGACCCCCCATGTGAAAAAATGGGAAACCAGAAACTGCAAAACCCTTCCCGCGTTCCCATCCTAACCATGTTGAGACAATCATCAAATCACATACCACATTTCTATGAGTTAAGGTTGCTCCTTTGGGTTGCCCTGTAGTTCCGCCGGTAAATAAAATAAAGGCAATATCATCAGGACTTATTGTAATTCCAGGGTTATCAGGTGAATATTCTTTTAAAATGTCATTGAAATCAATATTGATTTTATTAGAAATCGGTAGGACCTTCCCCGATGGTAATTTTTTTAAAAGTTTACCTAACACTCTTTTATATGTGGGCAAAAACCCTCCTACATTTGTGGTTATTACCATTTTTAATTGAGATAATTTTGAAGCAAATCTAACCACTCTATTGGCATGAATCACATCAAGAGTCACTAATCCTACCTGCTTTCCAGCTTCCCCTAAGTTTCTCAATTGATATTCCATTTGCATTTCTGAAAGAAGTGGTGATATTCCCGATGCGACACATCCAGCTTTTAAGGTTCCAATATAAGCGATGACACACTCTGGAATGTTTGGTAAATTAATACCGACAACATCTCCTTTCATGAACCCATTGTCGATTAACATGTTGGCAAATTGGTTTGAATATTTATCAATTTCACCAAAGGTTAATTCTTTATCAAAAAAAACGAACGCAACTTTTTCTGAAAAATCTTCAAAAGTCGGTTTAATGGCTTCAATAAAAGTGGTTTCCCATAAGTTAGGATCCAAATCATGCATATCAGAATCCCAATTTTTCATCCAAAATCGTTCACTGTACATTTTTATTTCCATTTTTTAGTATATTCTTAATTGAAGTTTTAGATTTCAATCATATCCATGAAATATATTTCTCTTTATGAGTTTAAAAATAATAGTTAACTCGATCAATAGTTAACTATAAAATGATAAAAAATTCATTATGATTTATTGGATTCTTAGGTTATAATTAATTTATTCTAAAAATAGAAATAAACAAGAATAGAGAGTAGTTCAATTAAAAATGGAGCTTGAAGAAGTAAAAAGAAATGCCGAATTCTTAGTTAATTTTCTACCGGGCATGGAGATACCAGGTTCAGCCAAATTTCGATGCAAATACAAGCACATGGTTGAATTTGCTAAATGTTTTGGAATTGATGATCCAATGTATGTAGGTTCAGAGAAGGAAATTATTGCGTGTCCAGCATTCGCCAACACCTTTTCTGCCAAGCTTTATATCAACATGGCAGGCATTATATTTGAGCAAAATGGTAAAAGGAGAGGCTTTGTCCTTGATTTCAAGAAATTACTTCATGCTGCTAATGAATATGATTGGGAAGGATGTGTGAATATAAAGCCCGGGGACAAGCTTACCATCACGGGAAAGATTGGAAACGTGTGGGTAAATGACAAGATGAGATTATTCGGGGAGATCTATCAAACAATAAAGAATCAAAATGGAGAATTAGTATGCAAAGTTAAATCAGTGGCAACCATTGCGCCAGGAGGGTATTAAAATGGTAAAACTAAAAGATATCAAGATTGGGCAAGTAATTAGAGACGAATTCGACCAAATTACAAGAGATTTGATAAAGAAATATTCTAAATTAGGGGGGTTTGCCAAATTAGCATCAAACCCCATCCATGATGATGACAAGGTTGCCAAGGAAGCAGGGCATAAAGGGGTCATTGCTCATGGTCTTTTTAGTTATGGTTTCATAACAAAGATGCTTGATGATTTTATTGAACACGGAAAATTTGGAAAATTAATCAAGGTAGGAGTTAAGATGAGATACCCTGTAAGATGCGATGACTTGCTCATTACAGAAGCTATTGTCAAAGAAATAAAAGGAAAGAGAATACATTTTGATATAATTCAAAAAACCATCACGAAAATACGTATAGAGAAAGATGGAAAGACAATTAAGTTATTTGAGGCTGCTGAGAGAGGATACATATCCGAAAAGGATTATGCCAAAGGATTTGTCAAATCGAAAGAAATGGATGAAGGATTACTATATTATAGAGAAAGAATAAATAGTCCTGGTTATGCTGTTGTTGAGTTATTTGAATAAATGTAAGCTCGTCCGTCTTTTTTTTATTAAAATGAATTTTTAAGGTTATTAATTTTCGATTTTCAACAAATTTTGACAAGAAAAATAGAGGATTTTAAAAATATATTTCTAAAATATAGATAAATTTGAAAATATTAATGATATGATAATGTTTAAATACCTAAATATAATCTTTTATTAAAAAGTTTAGTTTATCTTTTAAATAAACATTTGAAAAAAAAAATTGACAGAAAACAAGAGGTAATCAATAAAATGTTTGGATATGTTGGCGATTTCTTGAAAAATTTATTCCAAATTAAGTTTGCAGAGGAAACTAGTTTAAATGCATTCGACTTTGAGAGATCTTATCATGACTTTTTAATTCATTTAAACAAAAGACCACATGGTAAGTATAAATGGGCAGAAATAGATAATGAGAGTTCCGATGATTTCAAGAAATCTTTAATGGAGTATTTTAAATAAACATAACAGTTTAAGCAATATTTTATATTTTAGTTTTTTACAATTGCTTTTTTTGATTATTTACAGAAAATCAACATCATGAGATTAAGTATTTTTATTAATTAAAAGTTTTAAATATGCTATATCATGTTAGATCTATGAAAGAAACTTGACTGAGATTGATTCGATTTTAAACAAGATAAGAAAAAAAGAAAAAAATGAAGCTATTGAAAAGCTCCATGACCTTTATACAGCGGCAGATGACAAAAGAACAAGAATCAAAATACTGCGATTATTAAATGAAATAAAAGATAATACACATTTCGAAAAAATTGAAAATTATTTCATATCAGACGAAGATCCAGATGTAAGAATAGAGGCAGCGAAATTATTAGCTTTTCACTACAGTAAACAGAAAAATAGGGCAGTATCTCCTTTAATTTGGGTATTAGAAAATGAAACAAAACAAGAAATCAAACTAACCGCTTTACAATTATTAGTGCCTCTTGCTCAGAAAAAGGAATATAGAGAGAAAATCATTCAAAGTTTAAAAAAAATGCTTTTCCATGAGGATGACAAGTTAAAAATGGAAGCAGCACAAGCATTAGGATTTCTTAAAGAAAAATCAGCTATTAATGAACTATCCGCGCTTCTAAAATCTCCAAACAGGCAAGTTCGAATTCGAGCTACTCAAGCATTGACCGAATTAAAAGATTTCATTCCACAAAGTAAAATAATTCCTCTTCTAATTGAAAATTTGGGACAAAATAGCTACGATCTCTGGAAATATTCTTTTGAGGCATTAAAACAATTTAAGGTAAAAGAAGTCTTAATTACCGATTTAATAAGAATTCTTGAAAATACAGAACAAAATAATGACATAGAAAAAATTGCTTACCTGCGACAAGGAGTCATCAGAGCATTAGGGGAATTGGAGAGTAAAAGGGCCATTCAGTTCATTATTAATGCTCTCAAGGATTGGCATTATTGGGTGAATGATGAGGCTACGATTGCTTTAGATAAAATTGAACCGAATTGGAAAAAACGATATCGATATGAATTAAAAAAGAAAAACATTAGAATTTGAAAATCCTCTTTCTTAAAGATTTTCCAAATAAAAAAATAAAATAAAAATAAGTAATATTTTAGAAAATTTTAGTTGATTTTTATTCGATGGTAAGATTTTTTTTTAACTCTTCAGCTAGCACGCCTAACTTATTTGCCATTGCCGTTATTTCTTCCATTGAGGCCGTCTGTTCTTCCGTTGATGCACTGATACCTTCCATCGAAGCGGTTGCTGCTTGAATTTTATTGATTATTAACTCAATTTTTTGACCAGTATTGGATACAGCAGATTTAGATTCCTCTGCCAACTTTCGGACCTCATCAGCAACCACCGCGAATCCCCTTCCGTGTTCCCCGGCCCTTCCAGCTTCTATACTCGCGTTTAAGGCAAGTAAGTTCGTCTGATCGGCTATATTCTTGATCAAAACCATCACTTTATGCATTTCGTCAGTGGATGCCATTACCGCTTGCGTTTCCTGATTTATCTCTTGTATTGTAGAAGATATTTCTTCAGATGAAGCATTTACTTCGCTAGCACTCGCAGCCAATTCCGTGGCCATATTGGACGTATCTATACTTACATTTTGTGCTGTATTTATGACTTTTTTCAGAGTATTCATTGACTCGTTTAGTTGTAATTCAATGTTAGCAACAATACCACCTATTAAAAGTATAGATATATATACTGTAGCAATGGCATT
>SDNN01000003.1 GCA_004524425.1 Promethearchaeota archaeon | reverse complement strand
GTGATGATTCTGATTTCAGATTCTGGAAATATTAAATCAAAAAATCTATCATAAATGGAAAAAAAATCAACTTGGTTTTCTTTGCAATATTTTGTGAATTGTGTTAGGGTCGGATTTTCTGAATAATAGTGGAGTAGTAAATTAAAATTGGGAAGTACTTTTAATTCAGCTGCAAATTTTTCTAAAATAGATCTCTTTGATTCTAAATATTGGAAAATATCTGTGAGTTCATTTTTAAAATAGGAGACACGGAGTAAACAAGAAATCATAAGTAAATCTTGTCCTCCTCTTGCCCTATCGGAGCTCATGTAAAAAGTTGTATTAATCGTTTGAAATTTTCTGGAAGAATATAAAAAGGTACTTTCTTCTTCACTAAAATCCAAAATTTTCGATAAATCAGGAAATCCATAGATATTACTAATATCGGAGTTACTATAAAGAATATTAGGTCCGATAATCATGTCAAAATAAGATATAACCAAAAATTTCTCAATCATTTTTCAGATTTCATTTCTTTTTCAATAATAATAAAATATTTCCAAATGGTTTATCCGTTAATTCTCTCATATGCTGTAAACCTTCTCTGAAATCACTAAATTCAGGCAAATTTAATGCTGCAATGAAGTGAAGCAAAGGTGGATTTTCCCCATCCTCCGAAAGCGCCCATTATTATTGGATATTTAGTTTTAGTGATTTCAATTATTTTAGTTTTCCAAATCATGTTCATTTCTGAGATTTTTAAAAATTCATTAAACAAATCCAGAATGGATATAATTAATAGAATATAAAAAAATAAGAATTTTTAGCTTTTAATTTCTTTAGAAAAATCTTTTATTTTACAATACTCCACAATGCCCAACCAAGAAATCCAAGAAATAATAATATGAGTATGATGATTGCTATTATAATTCCTAATGTAGCTAAGGTTTTGCTTTCGTCTTGACGTAGTCCAATTAATCCAAAAATAATTGCAACCAGTGCAAGTATTAAAGGAGCAATAAATATTGCCAAAATTGCGCATATTAGTGAAAGTATTCCAAATATTTGTGCCATATTTTTCACTTCAAATTATTTCTAATGAAGAATTTGATTTTCTATATTTATAAATCTTGTCATTATAACTATTAGATTTGTTTTATACCAACTTTACTCAAATTAATCAGAGAATTTAAATTATGAATGATGGCTAGAAATAAATCTTATTGCCTTGCTAAAATAATAATTTCAACAAAATTCCAAATTCTCTTTTTTTTTTAAAATTAGCTTTTTGTATTGAAAACAGGTTAATCAACAACATCAAGCAATGGTCTTAAATTAATAGATTAGAGTTTTATTTTAAAGATTTCTTCAATTGACTTTTTTTTAAGCTCTCGTTCCATAATGAGACGCCAATCCGGCTCTATCTTATCAAATGCTTTTTCAGCTAGCTCTTTCAATTCCTCATCGGGGGAGTTTAAAAAAGGAGCAATAGATACCAATGAGCGCTTATCCTTTAAGTTGGATAATGCTTCTAAAATAAAAATTAGTCTAAATTTATCGCTGTAATTTTTATCTACTTCATTATCTAGTTTTTCGATGATTCTCATCGTTGCTCTGGAATCTCCTATTTTCCCTAGGGCTTCTATGATGCGATTTTGTACCATGAATTCCTCTTCAGATCTTAATGCCCTACATAAAAGATTGACGACCCTTGCGTCTTTCATTATCCCTAATTGTCTAGCAGCTTCTGCTCTTTCATGCCAATTCTCAGCGTGAAATAACTGCCGTATGAACTTGTTGTATTTCTCATTTGCTTTATTCCATACCATGATCGTGTTACAATATGGATTTATTATTATTAGAATGTGACTTTTATAAAATATAAAAAATAGGAAACAAATTTGGATTATTTATTTAAGATAGAATTCATGTGCTCGATTCTTTTTTGTAATAAACTTAATGTCCCAACATCTTTCCTATGGAAAAGCTTCCCTTGAATGCATTCTACTCCTTTCTCAGCTATGTTTTCCGCTTGCTCGAGATTTTTTGATATTCCGAGAATTCCCATGGCTCTTGAAGTGGTAGTATAAATATTTCCATTATCTGAACGATATACGGAAGCATAATAATATTTGGCTCCAACCTCATCAAGTTTTTTTTTATCAATATTAATTGGCTCATCCTTTTTGGGTGAAATTGGATAACCTTCAGGTGCTAAATATTTACATACAGTTGCTTTTCTCTCAAATTCTATAGTGCTGGATAGATTTCCATTAATGATAGCCCAACAAATATCCACAAAATTCGACTTTAATAAGGGCAAAACATTCATGGCTTCAGGATCTCCCATTCTAGCATTGTATTCAATTAATTTTAATCCATTTTTAGTCTTCATGAATTGACCATAAAGAAAACCCTTATATTCCACGCCTGTTTCAGCTTTCACGGCAGCGATAGTATGTTTCATATCGTTTAAAGCAGAATTGACATCATCTTGACTGATAAAAGGTAAGAGGTGATCTTCCATTGAATATGATCCCATTCCCCCGGTATTTGGTCCCTCGTCGTCCTCATAAGCTCTTTTGTGATCTTGAACCAAGGGTGAGCCTATCACGTTTTTCCCGTCTACAAACGTTTGAAGGGTAAACTCTTCTCCATCACATTTTTCTTCCAAGAGAAATGTTCCTCCTTTGTCTATTAGCTCCTCACAATAATCAATAATATCTTTTTTAGAAAAAAGATGATCTCCATAGACCTTAACTCCTTTCCCTCCTGTTAACCCATCAGGTTTTACCACAATGTTTTCTTCTCCCATTTCTTCAATATAATCTGTAATGCCCATCATTGAATTGAATTTCTTGCTCTTGACATTTGATTGTATTTTATACTTCTCTAATAAGTTGCGAGTAAAGATTTTAGATCCTTCTAATTGCGCTGCTTCAATCTTGGGACCTACACACGGTATATCACTCTTTTCTAGAGCGTCTACAATTCCGACCACTAGAGGTGATTCAGGACCTATGACTGCAAAATCAATTTTATTAGATTTTGCAAAATTAATTATTTTTTTAAAATCTGTTTCGGAATCAATAGCAATTTCTTTACTCAAATCTTCTATTCCCGCGTTTTTAAAACTCATGAAGGCGTATAAATTTGCTCCACCTCGAACCAACGCTTCAGAAAGACAATGTTCTCTAGCTCCGTGTCCTATTATTAAAACATTAACCATTCCTTATCAACATTTGAAATGCTAATTATTTAGAATAATCTAATAACATTATTTTTGTAAATAATTAAAACATTAATTATTAACCCTATATTTTTTATTTTTATTACTTCCTAAAATTAGATTAAATTAACCTTTCCCGAAATAAGCCTTTTTACCAGAAAGGAAACCCAAAATATATCAATATATCTGCTAATCTCACCGCCCGATCTCCAAAATTTTTGTCAAGATAGGCAATTATACAATGCAGATCTTCATCATCATCATTCTCATGAACGAATGCCACGGGAATTTTAGGTAATTTTGATTTTTCTATTATCTTCTTGGGAACAGGAATGTTAATTGTATTATTGCACCTTTTACAAGGCACTAAAGTGTACCTTATTGATGCTTCCTCCTCACTTTTTCCCCCTTTTCCATCATTAATTGAAGAGATAATCACATCTGTAGATTTAGGATATATGACGTTAAATGCAAGATCAAGTTCAAAAATTATGCCGTGAATCTCATCTTTTTTCTTGCTTCTATGCACATCAGTTATCAAGAGCTCCTTTTTCTTAGATTTGATGATTGGTTCTCGAGGGATTGGAATTAAAATTACCTCATCACATCTATCACATTTTAAAAATATTGGTTTAATTTTTTCGGACTCCAGTTTATTGAATTTCTTTTTAATCCTCTTAGATAAATGCTTGGAATCATAGCTTATGGAAGATTCTTTTTTGGGGGGAGGTACAGGGGGAGCAAAAAAATCTTCCTCTACTGAATTTTGATTTTTCTCCTTTTTCATGGTTTTCTAATAATTTATTATTCTCGTCTGCTTAAATGATGTTCTAGTAAAAATTCTATTTTTCAAATGTTGACTCTAAGTATATAACTCTAATGGATCTTATTTAATTTTAAGTTATTATAAGAGCGTTAATAAATTAAGATAGCATTGTGAATCTCACCATTATCAAGTTTAATTCAATATTTTAAAGTAAAACAAAATTAAATATCATAATAAGGTCATCAAGATGTATGATGTAATAATTATTGGTGCAGGAGTAGGAGGATTATCCTGTGGTGCTAAATTAGCCATGAATGGAAAAAAAACCATGATTATTGAAAAAATCCATCATGTTGGCGGAACTAGCCACGTTTTTCGAAGGGGAGATTACATTTTTCCTATGGGCCCTTTATCTTTTAGTTATCCTGAATTGGTTAAAGAATTATTAAAACGAATGGGAATAAAAGAAGAAATTAAATTCAAAAGAAATCATTTTCAATTGATTTCACCTGAAATTGATATCATATATTCGGAGAAGTTGAACAAGCTTAAAGAAAAGTTGAAAAATATCTATAAGAATGAAGAACAAGGTATTAAATCATTTTTCAATGAACTTTATCGGATAATCGAATGTATACGCAATATTCATGAATGGCATCCTGACTTCTTGATTGGAAGGGCTAGATTGGAAGCAAAGAAACGATTAAAGGACCATGAGCAAGAATTTGATTTGATAAATAAATACAATGAACTCTCTTCAAAAAAACTACTAAATGAATACTTAAAAAATGATATCCTCAAGAGACTCTTGGGTTCACAGGGGACCTATCAACCAATGATGAACATGGTGCATTTAGCGTTCATGTGGAACGTGATGTCCGAAGAAGGAATCTGGTTTCCATCCTGTGGCATTCATGGAATAAATCAACTGTTGCACGATTCCTTTCTAAAAAATGGCGGGGAATTAAAACTAAATTCACCAATAAAAGAAATTTTAATTGATGAGGATCAAGTGTATGGGGTGGAGACCTTAAATGGTCAAAAATATGAAGCAGAATGGGTGGTCGCTAATGCTGATTATAAAAAAGTATTCTTAGAACTCATTCCTCCTTCTAAGTTGCCGAAGAATCATGTGGAAAATGTTAAGAACACGGCCTACACTGGATCGGAATTTTGTGTATATTTAGGATTTGATCCTGAAAAGGTTAATTTAAGTAAAATGAGAGCAAATCATCTTTTCTATAGAAAAAGAATCGATCTCTTAAAAGCAACTGATCCAGAAGATTTTGAGAATAAGGAAATTGAAATATGTTTATGGTCAAACAAGTCTTCCGAATTTGCTCCTAAAAATAAAAAAAGTCTAATTTTAAGAGTAAACATGCCCTATGATCATTTTGATGTATGGAGAACGGGAGAAAAGCAAAGAAAAGAAGGCTATAAAGACTATAAAAAATCATTAGCCTTGAAATTAATAAAAACGGTCGAATGTATTTTTCCGGGACTTAATTCGAGTATTGAAATAATGGAGATCGCGACTCCCCTCACTTATCGAGATTGGGGTCAGAGATATCTTGGTTCCGTTGCTGGCTGGACTAGAGATATTAAAAAAATACGATTAAATACAAAACTATTGCTAGAAAAACCAATAAAACATCTTTTAATGGTTGGGATATATTCTGTCTTGGAGCCTTTTCTAGGAGGCTACCCTGTTTCAATGTATACAGGTAATTTAGCTGCAGATTTAATTTTAGAGCAGAAGCAATAATAATATTCCTGTGTACGGCAATTAGAAATGAAAATTTGCTTATCTATTAAAATCAAATAACTAAATCATTCGCGTATGTCTTGCTTTTAAAACTCTCTTTTCAGTTTATTAAGACAAAATTTAATATATCTTCGAAGAGATACTTATATATTCAAAATTCTAGATTTTTAGAGAAAAATGTCAGAAGATGAAAAACTTCTTAAAAAATATAAAAAAGCAGCACAAGTAATTATTAAAGCCGGAATATTGCCCTTTCCTTTAACAGACACCCTCATAGAAATAATAAAGTATATCATTAGACCAGAGGATTTGGACTTTATTCTCGCATTTAAAAGAAAGCTTTCACAGACCATGGAACAATTAAAGAAAACTAGTAACATGTCCGAAGAAGAAATTCTAGAGCATGTGAATTACTTGGCCAAAAATGGAGTGATATTCAACCAGCCAAGTTCTTCAGGTGTCATGGTTTATCGTCTATTGCCATTAATGATGGTTGGACCATTTGAATATCTATTAATGAGAAAGATCCATCATACGGAAAAAGAAAAAAGACTTGCTGTCTTATTTAAAAAACTATTTGATGAAGCAAAGGATTTAATTCACGATAAATATGAGATGTTTATTCCGGTTTTTAAAAATTTACCTCCTATTGACAGAACTGTCCCTGCTACCAGCGAACCTGCTTCAGGCAAGGAAATCCAAGTTATTGTTGATCAAGATGTTGAAGTTCCAGAAGAACAGGTCTTGCCTGCTCAGAAAGTCGAAGAAATAATTGAAAAATTTGAAGACATAGCCGTTGGACATTGTTTTTGTAGGCAACATAAGGATCTTTTAGGTGAACCATGTCAAGTCACTGATCTAAGAGAAAATTGCTTTACATTTGGCAAAAGTGCTAGATTTTGCGTTGAACAGGGTTTTCAGAGATCAATCTCCAAAGAAGAAGCATTGAAATTAATGAGGCAGTCCGAGGAAGATGGGCTTGTCCATAAAGCATTCCATCCACACTCTGATATATTTAAGGATGAAACTAGCGTGTGTAATTGTTGTGTTGATTGTTGTGCGACTTTTGAATTATGGAAGGAAGGGGTTCTTCCATTAATCAATTCAACATTTCATTTGGCAGAAGTAGATCAAGAACTATGCATAGGATGTGGCACGTGCACTGAAAAATGTACAGTTGAAGCAATAGTTTTGAATGACAATGATAAAGCAGAAGTTAATATGGATCTCTGTATTGGATGCGGATTATGTGCTCATTTTTGTCCTCAAGGCGCCATCATATTAAAAGAAGGAATGAGGAAAGTATATGTACCTCCAATCAGGGAAAACACATGATAAAAATTGAATTAGTTTTCCTGTTTTTTTAATTATTATTTTATTTTTTGTTTAAATAAACCAATCGTGCTGGCTATCTCATCCAATCTAAGATTAAATTCCTTTGGATGCATCTTTTTCAATTTTTCAAAATCAGAAATTATGTCTCTAAGCTCTTTTATCCAAATATTCATGAGTATCTCCCTTTCTTTATCATTACATGCATTTCTTATTTCGCTAGTTATCATTGCCTGAATTTTTTCCATCAATTTTTTTTCGTTTATTGTATAAGAAATTTTCAAAACATCTTGTTCTCCTTTAATTTCCTCTAATTCCGCATTAACTTTCCTTATTTCTCTTGAAAGTTCCTCCTCATTTTTATTAATCATATCAATGGTAATCTCTTCGTGAGTTTTGATTTTTTCATTAAATTGCTGGAATTTTAACGAGATCTCATTCTTTAACGAATCAAAACTCTTTGTAATGAACAGAAGATTATTGTTTATTTTTTGTATATTTGAATCAATTTTTTCATCAAGCTTATTAACTTGAGTGCTTAATTCGTGATCAAATTTCTTTACCATTTCTTGTAAATTATTATTTAGCTCACTAATATGTTTATTAAATGAATCGCTTATATCATCAATTCTTTGATTCAGTTTTTGTGATTCTTTTTTTAGGCTTTCAATATCGTTTTTAGGCATTTTTCATCACTTGTATACTATCCTCTTCTTATTTTTCTCTCATTAAATTTGATTTGAAACTAATTTTTATTCTTATCTTCTATTTTAAAAAATGAATCGATACTTGCCATGAAATCCTTTTTTATGAGTTCTATCTCTATCTTAGTTTTTTCAATTGATTCAATTAGAGATTCTATGGAGGTTTTTTTTAATTCTGATACTAATTTTTCAATTTCATTCAGGTTTCTTTCGAATTCTGTAATAATGTCACTTTTGATAGCATCTAATTTGACTTTCTCTTCACTGATTGACAGATATTTATCCATCATTGATTCTTGCATTTTTTTAGAAGTATCGGTTTTAGGCAATGTACTCTTTTTCTCTGCTTTTGATGATTGAGCCTTTTCTTTAATCTTTGATGCTTTAACTTTTATTTTACTGACATCTTCTAAATTCACAAGAATCGCATTCAATTCATCTTCCTTCTTGTTTATTGACTTTAAGAAGTATTCAGCCGTTCCAATGTAATCTTCATTTCCGTGTTTAGCTTCCCAATTTTTTAAAAATGTGTGGATTAGTATTTCAAACGTCTCATTGACGTTCTCTCCAGTTTTCGCTGACGATATGAAAATTGGAACATTTTCAGAAAGAAGTTTATTAATTTTTTTCAAGTCTTCTTTGTCCGAAATCAAATCCAATTTGTTTCCAACTACAATTGTTTGACAATCTTTTGCATATTTATCCAAATTTTCTAGATAAACGTTTTTAATAACTGAGATAGAATCTTTTGGTTTAGTTAAGTCAAATACCAAATAAGCAGCATCAACATTAGTATAAAATGATGGATTTAAAGGATTAAATGATCTTTGACCTCCTATATCCCAAATATTTACTTTAATTTGCTGTTTGTTATTTAATTTATAATCTTTCTTTAAAATAATTGATCCTATAGTGGGTATGTATCTTTTAGGAATCTCCTTTTTCAAATAATGGCTCGCTAAAGAGGTTTTTCCCACTGCTCCATCTCCAAGAATGACCAATTTAATTTGTATGGGGTCTAATTTTTTTGCCATGATGCACAACTCAATCTAGTTTACGTCTAAGTTGTTGAAATCATATTCTAATTTTAGAAAATAATAACGCATAATTATGTGTTAATTTAAAAAAAGAAGTTATATATAAATCTATATTTCTAATAAGGTTAGAAATCTTTAGATATTCCCGGGTCGTTTAAAATAATTAATCAGTTTAGGAACTGATTCGTATAAAATAAAACTTTAATTTTAAAGTTAGATGATTTTAGAAATATTTTTTGTAAATCCTTATTTTTCTTAAATAATAAAATTCTCAATAAATGAAATAGTTAGGGGATTCATGAACATGGAAAAAAAAGAAATTGTAATAGCTTATGCTAAAAGAACAGCAATCGGAGGATTTGGAGGATCACTAAAACCTTATAATGCTTCAAAATTATTAAGTTTTGTAATAGAAGATTGTTTAAAAACTACGGGTATTGATCCTCATTCAATTTCCGATGTCAAGGCTGGATGCTGCATGGAACCACAAGAAGAAATGAATGTTGCAAGAGTAGCCAGCCTTCTAGGAGGAGTTCCTCAAGAAGTTCCAGCGATGACCATTAATAGAGTCTGCACTTCAGCCATGGAGGCGATAAGAGCTGCAATGGTTGACATTCAGATGGGCTATGGAGATATAATATTAGCAGGGGGAACGGAAAGCATGACGAATGTGGCTTATTATCTTCCATCGGCACGATTTGGAGCGCGATTAAGGAATGCTGAGTTGAAGGATGGTGTATGGGAAGGGCTTTATGCGGGAAGTCGCGTTATTTCCCCTCCAGATGGCTATATAATGGGTCAGACTGCTGAATATGTCGCAGAAAAATACGGAATTACCAGGCAAATGCAGGATGAGGCCGCATTACAATCTCATAATAACGCGGAAAGAGCTACAAAAGAGGGCCGATTTAAAGATGAAATTTTACCTGTTGAGGTGAAAACTCGTAAAGGTACGATTGTTTTTGATAAGGATGAGCATTTCAGGCCCGGGCTAACCATGGAGGATTTAGAAAAATTACCTACAGTATTTAAAAAAAATGGAACGGTAACCGCAGGAAATGCTTCTGGAATTAATGATGGTGCGTGCATAACACTTCTCACGACAATGGATAAGGCAACTGAACTGGGACTGACGCCTTTAGTAAAGATCATAACGGTGAGTAAAATCGGGAACGATCCCAAATACATGGGTATGGGACCAATGTATTCAGCTCCATTAGCATTGAAGCAAGCAAATATGGAATACAAAGATTTGGATTTGGTTGAATGCAATGAAGCATTTGCTTCTCAATATGTAGCAGTTGGTCAGCAATTAAATTGGGATTTTGATAAAACAAATGTGAATGGTTCTGGGATTGGACTTGGACATCCAGTAGGATGTACGGGCGCTCGAATAGTGGTTACTTTAATTAATGAAATGAAAAAGCGAGGAGTGACCCATGGATTAGCAACCCTATGTGGTGGTGGGGGAGTTTCGGAAGCCATCATCATCGAAAACATCTAATTTTATTTTTATTCTTTTTCTCTTTTGATCTTTAAGTCACAAAAATTTGTTATTAGACTAAGTCTTGGAAAGATAAGATATCTAATCAATTCTGTTTATCATGAGATTAAAGTTTTACATTATAAATTTGAGAATATTTATCACGCAGGTATTTAATAAAATATGCAGGATTTAGAGATTCCCCCGTAATTTTTGTTATTAAATCTTCAGACCGATAAATTTTTCCATAACGATAAACATTATCTTTTAAGTAGGATGACAAATTAGCAAATTGACCTTGTTTAATTTCATCATTAATTTGAGGGTTTTTTTTTAGTCCGTTTAGATATATCTGGGCCGCATACAGATTACCCAGAATATAAGATGGAAAATATCCAAATATCCCTTCAGACCAGTGAACATCTTGTAAAATGCCTTTTGAATCATTTGGAGGAATGATCCCCAATAATTCCTCCATTTTTTCATTCCATAATTCAGGTAATTCTGATACTGGATAATTATCATTTATAATCTTCTTTTCAATTTCAAACCGGAGTATAATGTGCAAATTAAAAGTGATTTCATCTGCATCAACTCGAATAAGTGAAGGTCGCACTCTATTTATTGAACGATAAAATTGTTCTTCAGGGTACTCTGCCAAGTTTTTAGGAAAATAATTTTTTAGTGTGGGATACCAATAATCCCAAAAAAATTTCCCATGACCAATGATATATTCCCACATTTGCGATTGAGATTCGTGAAATCCGAAAGAGCTACCATCTGCAAGAATGGTATCTTTAATCTCTCTCATGAAATTCATATCATATATAGCATGACCAAATTCATGAAGAGCTCCAAATATACCACTTGGTAGATAGTTATCTTTCAAATTTGTAGTAATCCTAGTATCCATCGATGAGATATTACTGGTGAAGGGGTGCATGGATTTATCTAATCTACCAATTTTATAGTCAAAGCCTATTTTTTGTAGAACTTCGGAAATAAAGTTAATTTGTTTGTGTAATGGATAATATTTTCTTAAAATCGATTCGTCTGGTGGTTCTGTTGAAGATTTTAATTTATGTAAAATCTCCAATATGTCCATTTTTAATTTATTAAAAATGTTAGTTAACCAATTCGATGATGTTCCAGGTTCATACAATTCAATCAAGGAATCATAGAGAGATGGACCGATATTTAGTTTTTTCGCATGCTCTCGTTTTATTTCCATAATTTTTTTAAGATATGGCTTGAATGCGTGAAAATCATTATTTATTTTACTTTTTTCCCATGCTTGCTGACCTAACGAAGCTGCTTTGGCCATTCTTCTCATTAACCTATTAGGAACTTTTATCGCAATTTTATATTCTCTCCTTGCTTCTCTAATAAAAGCAAGATCAACTAAAGTAAGATTGTTAACTTTATTTGAATGTTCTAATAATCTTTTAGTCTTGTTGGAGATCAATTTCTCATGAATTAACCCTTGAATCAATGCAATTTGTTCAGATCTAATTCTATTGGACTCAATTGGCATGTAGGTTTGTTGATCCCAGTTTAAAAGTGCCCTAATATTTTTTAATTTATTAATTTCATTGAAGTGTTCTTTAAGTTTTGTCAAAGGCATGGTAGCTATTTAATCCTATAATTCTTTGCTAAAAAAGTCCTAAATACCATAAATTGGATAAAATTTCTTTTCTAAATATTTTATGAAATAAATGGGATTGAGTTTTTCTCCAGTTAGCTTCTTAATGAGATCAAGTGGTCTATAAATTCTCCCATATTGGTGTACGTTTTTTCTTAAATAATTCAGCAAATTGCTGAAATCACCTTTTTGAAAATCTTTAGGTAAATGAGGATTTTTTTTCAGAGCATCTGCATAGATTTGCGAGGCATATAAATTTCCCAATGTGTAAGTCGGAAAATATCCAAAAGCACCTCCAGACCAATGAATATCTTGTAAAACACCTTGTGCATCGTCTGGAGGAACTACCTTTAGATATTCTTCCATTTTTTCGTTCCAAACATCAGGTAATTCTGAAATAGATAAATCATTGTTAATGAGTTCTTTCTCTAATTCAAACCTGAGAATTATATGTAATCCGTAGGTTATCTCATCAGCTTCAACACGAATTAATGAAGGTTTCACAACATTTATAGATCGATAAAATTCTGATTCTGGATAATCTTTCAAATTCTCGGGAAAATGCTGTTGCAATATGGGATACCAATAATTCCAAAACTCTTTACTTCGTCCAATAAGGTTTTCCCATAATCTAGACTGCGATTCATGGATTCCTAAACTACTCCCATCAGCTAAAAAAGTATCATGAATTTTCTCCATGAAGCCCATTTCATATAACGCATGACCACATTCATGAATGGTGCCAAAGAGACATGCGGGGAGATAATTTTCAGAAATTCGGGTAGTAATTCGGGTATCATTAGAAGATACAGAGGAGGTAAAAGGGTGAGCTGATTCGTCCTGACGACCTTTAGTAAAATCAAAATTAAGCTTTTTTAATATCTCCTCACTAAATTTCAATTGTTTTTGGGCATCGTAATGTTTTTTAAGAATTGATTGATCGGGTTTGTTATGAGATCCCTCGATTTTTCTTAAAATCTTTTTTAATGAGGAGAGCAGATCGCCAAATATTTTAGAAATTTGTTCTGATCTTGCTCCGGGCTCGTAAATATCAATCAAAGAATCATACAAAGTTGGGCCCATATCAATTCTTCGAGCATACTCCTTTTTTAATTGAATCATCTTCTCTAAATATGGTTTAAAAATCCCAAAGTCACTTTTTGTTTTCGCTTTTTCCCACGCTTGCTGACCTAGAGAAGAAATTTTAGCTATATCAGTGACCAATTGTGTGGGAATTTTAACTGCTTTTTCATATTTTCTTTTAGCTTCTCGCAATAATGCGGAATCTATTAAATCAAGATTTTGAATTTTCTCAACCCTTTTTATCAATTTTCCCGTTTTCTTCGAGGATAATTTTTCATGACCTATAGCTCCAATTACCGCTCTTAGTTCGGATCTTCCTTTAATGGAACCTTCAGAGTGAGGCATGCATACTTGTTGATCCCATTCTAATAAATTGTCTATGTAATTCAGCCTCATTAATTCCGTAAAGCGAGCTGAGAGTTCCTGCATTGGTTTCATTATTTTTCTCCTCAAAAGTTTTCAATAAAAAGTAATGAAATTATTTAAAATATTAATCTCTAAAGTAATATAAAATTAGTTTGTTTACTTTATAAGAAAAATTTACTCTTTCTGCTCCTTAAAACATCATCAGTCAAATTTAGCTTCTTTTTAAGGTAATGAAATTGAGCACTCATGTCCTTCACTTTAAGAACTTGATCTGGACAATTCAAGACACATCTAAGACACCTTATGCATTTTTTTCTGCTTGGTTTGCCTTTATCAGCATTCATTGCGTTGGTCGGACATAATGTTTCACAATCTCGACACATGCTACATTCTTTACCCTCTCTTGATGGAAGTGGGATGGAGCGTCTCGTTGTTAATTCAATATTATCAACAAAATCTTCTGAAAAATCTGGTTTCTCGAATTTTATGGGGTTAGCTTTATCATCTGAGAATTTTAGAAAGGTCTTTAAAGCATATTCCCGGGCGATTTTATAATCTTCCTCATTTGGATGATCTTTCATTGCTTCCCATCCTGCTAAATTAAAGCTATGCCTTGCCAAAAATTCTGCAGTTGCTATTACTTTAAAATTTTGATTTTTAAGTCTTTCGATAATATCATGGTGGCAAATACCAATGTTAGTACCCCCATATGTGAAAAACACAGAACATGTTTTTCCATGTCCATTAAGATTTAGAAGCCATTCTCTTGCAATTCTCGGAGCTCTCCAATAATACACGGGAAAACCAAAATAAACTGCATCAAATTCTTGAAAGTTTATTGTTCTCTCTCTTTCATTGATATTTGTGATATTAAATTCAGTGACATGATTTTCTAATTTTAATAATTCATTCTTAATTATGCTGGCAATTTCTTGAGTGTTATTAGTTGCTGAAAAATAAATTAATGCGATATTCATGATTTACGTGTTCAAATTGATAATAAAGCAAAAATTAGAAGAAACTTAAAGTTTATTTTCAATTTGAAAAAAGATTTCAGCAGCCAATTCAAGGTCCTCATTATTGATGGGGCCTATTAGTTGATTTTTCATTTCCTCGACAAATTCTTTGCATAATTCAATGTTTAACTCAGTACCTTTTGAGTTTAATAGATTTTGGAGTTGTTCCGGCAAGCCTAAAATTTTGGAAGCTTTAGATTCGATAGATTTATCGAAAAAATTGCGAGTCGTGGATTTTAGTTTTTCCAAACCACTTTTTTGAATTTTCTGAATTTTTTCTATTTTTGATTTCAGACTAATTTTAATATCTTCTGGTTTCAAGAATAATTTTTTAGGCTCTTCAGCTTGTTTTTCTGGTTTTGGTTCATATGAAGATTCCACTTCTTGAGCTGGCTTATTCTCTGAAGATAAAGTAGCTTCTTGGGATCTTGGCTTAAGAGCAGAGCTCGCGCTGGGAAGAGATTTAACAGAAATCTTTTTTGTAAAAGTAATCTGTTCTGGAGCTGAGAACGATTTTTTGATGTGTTTGTGGCCCCTCAAATCTAATTCTTGCTTCTTTTCAACTTTCAATTGATTTAATTTCGTTTGAGTTTTATTTAAAAGAGCAAAATTCTGGTAAATCTTGCAGAACCTTATTATTTCTTGATATTCGATAATAGCGGCTTTTATCTTACCATCCATTCTGAGCTGATCTGCCTGATTAATTAAATCCTCAAGATTAGGTGAGATTTCTGGTAATAAATCTAAAGTACTCTTTAATTGAGAATGTATTATTTTTTTTGCTTGTTTTTTATCAAGTAAAGATATTACTTGGACAGGATAACCAATTAGACTCTTAATTTTCTCAATTTCTTCCTCTCTTATTAAATCAGATTTATTTGCTAGCATGAGTAATTTAGAATGTTTAGCATGTTGTTTTTTAAGATTAAGGAAATGTTCAATAAACGTCAAATTATAATTAGCTGAATCAAATAAAAGAAGCACTAAATCAGATCCCCCAATAAATTTAGACCATAAAAGCGAATGATTATCATGTAATTGAAAATCCCAGATATCAAAAGTTATTTGATCAATTTGAATTGTAGTAGATTTTGCGAAATCCATTATTGATTTTTCTTGCGTAGTTTTTAGCATGTTATATAATGTGCTTTTCCCTGAATTAACTGATCCTATTATAGAAATCTTAGAATGCATGGATTTTTGTATTTCATATAAAAAAAGTTTAAAGCCTTCTATATTGGATTTGTTTTCTTCAAGATCTTCTGGTCTTGGAAAGAGTTCATTAAATTTTGCTATAGTTTTTTTTAAAATTTCATCAATATAATTAAAAGAGTCTGTTAAATCAGCAATCAATAAAAAATACAGATTTCCATAAGCGCGATGAAATATTTGATAATTCGCAATGGGGCGATGTAGAGTTTTGCCTGGAGTGGGAAGAACTATATCTGGTTCAATTATTTCCCGTACCTTTTTAAACCCATTCTCGTCTAGAGCAAGTGCTAATGAATGGCTAAACAATAATTTTTGATCATGAAACACATGAACTTGTCTCAGCATGGCAATTATTTTAGGGGGATAATTTTTTATCTAAGGAAGATAAAAAAATGGTCATTAATAATTTTTTATAATAAAAAACATTTATTAAATGTCTTAATTGATTAATAAAGAATATTAGATCTCGAATTTTAATTACTTTAGATATACTTAAAAAGAATACTAAAAGTCATTTAATAACAGAACATGCCACTAGAACCGAAGCACATTGTTAATTTTCTCGAAAATGCGACAAATGAGAAGTTTAGTTCAGAATTACTTGATTTGTTAATTAAAAGAATTAACAAATTGTGTTTCGAGGAATGCCAGATTGATAGAATCCAATGTACCTTAACACCTCTTTGCATGCGCAGGTTTCTTTTGAAAATAAGAATAAAGAATGGCTTATCCATGGATGATTTGCCAAAATTTTGTTATAGTGTTCAAAAAAACATTGTATTAAGAGATTTTAGAGGAAAAACAGTGGTTTATAAACCATTTGATGCCTATTTATATTTAGTTGATTTTTTGGATATTTTTTTCCATGGAGATTATAGAAAATTAAATAAATTCATCTCATTTAAAAATTGGAACGAAGCTTTAGAAATATTTGATGAGCGGATAAAGAAAGGAGAAGAATTCAATTATTATTTAAAAGAAAATCACATGATATTCAAATTTGATGATCGCATTCACGTGATATTTATTGAAGAGAAGTATGTATTATGTAACGCCAATAGAGAAAATATAGCCACCTTAAACTTATTAAGTGCAATTTGCGAATTCTATACTAAACTCTATTTCCCTGAGGTCGATGTAAGGTTAATTCCGAAACAGCATGTTGAAGTAACTACAGTTTTACCGAAAGATATTATTAAAAAAATCTCTGAAACGCCAATAATGGAAGATAATCCTTCAAAAACAGATCATTACTTTTGGAACGTATTTCATGATGATATAGAAGGTATGATGAAATACTGTAAAGAAATACACCTAAATGTAGATTGGAATAATAATCTCCTGATAAAATTATGCTTTAATTTAGAGACTAACGATTTTAATGAAGATGGAAAGAGGATACCACTGAGATTTAGAGATTTGCGTTTAATGTTAAATTTTGTTCATAGGCTTTATAATGATTTTTATGTAATTTGGTTGTAAAAAAAAACTTTTAAGGTGATTAGTATAACTGAAATGAATGAAGACCAAGCTCTTACAGAAGAGATTAAAAATATGATTAATGAGGGTAAAATCGATGCGGTGGTGGAAAAAATCGCTAAATATCTTAATCTATCGAGTGAGGAAAATTATCTCGACAGATTAGAGAACGTACTTGAAACCGTATCTCAAGTTCATGGAGGAAGAACTGTTATTAGGTTCCTAATAGAAAATTTAGTAATTGATATTCCCAGCCTCTTAAAAAGTCTCTCTAAAAGGGATTCTCTATTAAGATATTCATTTTTACTCTTGTTGAAACCAATTAGCGAGAATGAATCTGATCTAATCCTTCCCCATAGCAAGGAATTGTTAGAATCAGAGGATCCAAATGTTAGAGAAGCTTTCTTACAACTATTAGTTTTTATAACAGGAGGAGAAAAAGAAATAGAAAATGAGGATATTGTAAAAAGTATATCTGAAAAATTGGTGGATGAGAAAGATTTTGTAATTGAAAAAGCAATTCAAGTTTTAAAAATTATTGGCTCTACAAATCCTTCTATTATTACAAAAATTTTAACTAATTTAGCCAAAAATTACCCTGAAGACGAAGAACTGAAAAAAGTTATTGATAACATATTAAAATCGATACTCACAATCGAAAAAATTGAGGAAATCGTTGAGGAAGAAGAAAAAACGCCAGAAAAAGTCTCGGAGGAAATAGTCGAGAAGAAGAAGGAATTAGAGGATAAAGAGACAAAATTAAAAGAGAAAGAAAAAAAGTTAGAGGATAAAGAAGCGGAATTAGAATATAAAGAAATCATGGATTCTACTAAAGAAGAAAAGGAAAGTCAATTAAAGAAAAAAGAAATCGAACTTAAAAAAAAGGAATTAGAACTGCAAGAAAAAGAAAAGCGTATTCAAATGGAAACAATTGAAGAAATGAGGCAAGAATTACAAAAAAAGAGAGATAAACTTGAAGTTAAAGAAGACATCAACGAAGAATTACTAATAAATAAAGAAATTGCTGAGGAAGAAGAAAAAATTCTCAATAAAGAGCTTGAATTAAAAAAGAAAGACTTAGAATTAAAAAAGAAACGATTAGAATTAGAAGAAAAAGAAAAAGCATTAGAAGAACGGGAAATTCAAGAAAAAGAAAAGAATTTAAAGAAAAAGGAAGAACTAATTCAGAAAGAGAAGGAATTAGCTCAAGTAGAGCTTGAATTGAAAGAAAAAAGTATTAAAGAAAAGGAGCAGAAAATACTGGAAGAAGAATCAAGAAGAATGCAGGAGAAAATTAAAGATTTAGAAAACAAGGAGGACTAATAACCTTTAACAATGATATAATTTTAAATCGTATCTTTTTTACTCAAAACATCGTTAAAGTTATAAAAACTTTTACTCCTGCTATTTCATTAGATTTTTGTAAAATAAGGCTTTTCATTGTGTTTAACTAAGATTTTAAACAAATTTATAAGAAAAAATGAGCTATTTTCGAATACCGATTTTAAGGGTGCAAATTACGTGTGGATCTAAGGTTATTGCAACCCTATTTTTTGATTTTAATTTGGCATTAGCTTTTATGGGATTTATGGGATTCTCCTCGAGTAAATTTACGATTCCAACTTCTGAAATATCAATAAAATGATTGAACAAGATATTGCCTCTCTGAAAATATGGACTTATGTTATAAATACGAATGATTAGATCATTAGACGATTCTGCTTTTTTTAAAATGCTTAAAAGGATATTTCTATTATCGCTCTCTAAAAAGCTAAATGAAGACGGTAAAAAAGGGTCAATTAATCGCTCTTGTTCCCTCATGAATAAACTAAGAAGACCAAGATTCTGGAATAATACTTTATCATGAATCCGTAGTGGTGTTCTTGCTATGAGGGGAAAAAATGGCATTAACGGAATGTTAAATTCCTTCCCTCTGATATGTATCTCAGCATCAAACAAGTTATTTTTATCAGATTCTATAATAAGAGAAAGATCATGCGTATGCTTTCCGAGACATTGGGCTCCAGGAGTGGAAAAATCAGGTCCTGCGATTGCTGGACGGCTCTCCAAATCACTTCGAGATAACCATCCTACACTACGCAAAAGAGTAATAGCTAAAGTGATTGTTCCATCTTCATTTTCAATTGCTTCATATTCAGGTAAACCTCTGTTTAGAACAGCAAAGCAATGATTTTGGCCACAAACTGCGATAAAATCTTTTTGATGGTTGGTTGGAACCGGTTTTTGAGTCCATTTTTCCCCATTAGGTAATATTATCCTTCTTGGAACTACATAAAAATGACCATCTGCAAATACTTCTTGTGCTTTAATATTTGATGGAAAAAGGACTCTTAATCTATGGTCTTGGCTATTATTATTATATTCAATTGAAAAATCTATTCGTTTTATTCCCTTAAATAGAGAAATATTAACTTTTATAGGATTATCTCTAGTTGATTCTTCCCTAGAAAGACGATCTGGAGTCAAACTTATAGGTAATTTTAATATTATATCTATAGATAATGTCTTTTTAATCTGATCCTTATGGGAACAAGAAATTTTAGTGATAACAGCATCGAAAGTACTATACATCGTGTCAGTCTGATTCATTTTTGGACCAGAATAATCATACTCGTCTCCCCAATCTCCAGAATCTTCAAAAAAGCATACTTTTTCATATATCTTGTTCTCCATTTTATCTACACATGATATAATTCCATATTTATCAACGCTTATCTTGAAAAACTCATTTTCAATGGAATTTTGGAGCTCTCTTTTTTCCGATGCTTGGGTTTGTACTTGCTTTTTTTCTTTTGCTATCTTATAAACCCGATATCCACAAGGAGGAATTTCTGCCAATAATGTAAACTTATAACTAGTATTCGATTCTTGCGTGAATCTTGGTTCCTCTTTTACTTTTTCAGCTATAAAATCAATCTCGTCATTATTATCATCATAGATTTTAATATTACTAGGAAACCCACGTTTCTCATCCTTAGTGGGAATGATCCCATTAAATGATACGACATCACGACGATGCCATGGCAATGGATTATATACTATGAATACCTTTTCATTTCTTTCTGTTTCAGGAGTATTAATCAAATCAACTAAACACAACATCGAGTTCTTAAATATTTCGTGACCAATCTGTTCTGCCCAATCAAATCGTGTCTTCATCTCATCATGAACTTGATCGATACTACATCCACAGATAGAGTCATGTGGATGATTTTTTAGAAGCCATTTTAATCCCGTTAATATATAATCCTGAGGATACTCAAAATTTCTATATTTATCAAGAGCCCATGATATGGCGGAAATTGGTTCCGTATACTTTTCAAACAAGTATTCTATTTCCGTATTTCTTTGCTTAATCCACATGCGACTTGACAGTACTCCTGCAAGTAAGTGTGAATATTTACCACTTCTAAATTCTCCTTGATAAGAATTTAGATTTGGATTATAGCTAAGGACTTTATTAATATAATATTCAAAATCATTTTGCTCAACGATACAATCTCGATTTGCATCATTCCATTGTTGTATAATCTCGGGAAGTTCCGCCTGTGCTTCTAGGTGATCCGTGCCATTATTTAAAAGAATCACTGGAGTTGCAGTGTGTTCTTCAAGATTTTCGATAGTAGCTTTAATTTTTTTCAATGCCCTTTTGTACACACCATCTTTAATTGAAGTATCTATATTTGCTAAAGAACCATACCCTAAAACAAGACGTATTGCTATTATAGATGCTGCATTACCCGGAGCTTTCCAAATGAATTCCATGTTAAGATCCTCCTCCTCAATTTCATTACCAAATCCTCTCCAAAATATGGAAGAATTAAGCTCAAATCCAGAAAGCAACTGTGGTAATTGAGCAATATGACCAAATGCATCAGGATTGTATCCTGCTTTCATTACTCTTCCAAATCTCTTAGCAATCTTATTTCCAATCAAGTAATTCCGAATGAAGGATTCCCCTGAGATCAAAAACTCATCGGGAAGATTATATAAGGGTCCAATTGATAATCTTTTCTCTTTCACAAATTTTTTGATACTCTCCTCCTTATCTGGTCTAACTTCGAGATAATCTTCAATGGGAATGGTTTGCCCGTCTAAAGTAAAATTTGTATAATTTGGATTCGTTTCAAGAATTTTTAGGAGCTTATCCATCAGAATGACTAATCTTGCTCGATATTCCTGAAAGGGTAAGTACCATTCTCTATCCCAATGTGTTTCTGGAACTATAATCGCTAAATTTGCTTTCATAATTTTCCTTTGGTTTTTTATCTTTTTAAATATAATTTTAAAATTAAAAATAGCTTTAGTTCATTATAAAGCCCGTATTTTTGGCCTTTTCTGTTTATTTTAAGAAGGATCAAAAAATCAATACATTTCCACTCAAATAAAACTTGTAGCGAAATCGAGAGAATGAGTCCCAAACCAAGGTATGAACTTTCAGAACAAGGACAGGAAATTTTAAATTGTATCTTTTTGCTCAGTTATGGGAGTTACATGTAATCTCCTTACTAGTTTCCTTACTTGCTCAATCTGTGCGCTCTCAGGAGACATGCTCATTTGCAATTTTTTCGCAATCGTGAATGCAAGCTCAATGAAATTTAGATCTTCTAAAAATTCGATGAATTGTATTTTATAGTCAATATCTTGAAGTTCATTTCCAATACCTTCACTGTACTCTAACAATTTTTCCTTCAATAAGACATCAATTTTTTGAGATCTTTCAATGTGTTTTACCTTCTTAATGAGCTGTTTGAAGCTATTCATTATGTTATACATCTCGGACTTGTCATAACTGTCGATATTCTTTAAGACATAAAAGATATAAATCTCTGCTTTTTCATATCGTTTAAGTCTTAAACTCACATCAACCAATTCTAAGAGAGCCAATTCATACAAAAATTTGCTTTCAATATTAGGAATTATTTTTTCAAAAATCCAATCTAATAGGTTGGGTTGATCAAATCTCTCGATAATGTCAATTAAAAATTTAATAACAGAAAAATATAACTTGGCATTCTCAGTTTTAGTTGAACTTAAAAAAGAGATCAATGCATATTTCACTCTTCCCATCGCATCTTCTAAATTAACTGGAGTCTCCAGAAATTTATAGAAAGCGGATTCTAAAATCGGTTTGACTTTCTCCTTTGCTTCGAAATCATATACAAAATAATCTGCAAAATTCGGACTTATATCAGCGGTTTTTTTACCTTCTGAGATTTCTTTTTTTCGAGTATCCTTTTCCTTTTTAATTGTTTTAGAAATATCTTTTTCAGAAAACTGTTTGGCTTGCTCTTCAGAAATAACTTCTAGGATTATTTTGTTTTTCTCAGCGGGAATAATCATGCGAAAGAACATATCCACATCCTCATTGAATAAAACATCCCTTAATTCTTTCGGAAAAGTGATTCCCGTTTTTGTTTTTTTTATAACTTTATCATAAAATGGCTCTTCATTGGAATTCTCTTCATTCTCCATAGTATTAGAGAAGATCGCAATAGTTAAAATAATTACTTATTTATACTTTAATCAGATTTTATGGCGAAATCAGATTTATTAGATGATTTCCGGCAAATAATAATCAGAAAGTATTATTTTAATCTTATCTACTTAAAAAAAAGAGCAAGAAATTCATCCAGTAATATTTACTAACTCTACTCCACGAACTACGAAATCCTGATCAATATAACAGACAAGTGCATGACCTTTATGATTATACACGATAGGTATGGGAAACGATAAAGCTTCTTTCATGATACTTTTTTTAATGTATAGCGGGAGTATGGTTTTACATACTCTACAATGAACATCAACTTTTTTAATTAAGTCAGAAGTAGGAAATTCTTCAATGATCCTCTCAATTTCTTGCTTGAAAGCCTTAAATATGGCAGAAGTAGTGTTTCCATAGGAAAATATCACTTCAATATCATACATGTCATGGAATTCTTCATCAATTTTTTCTAGTAATGCTTCGAGAATTTGGAATTGTACTGATTTATCTGAGCCTATGGTGTATATCAAGTTGTTTTTACGAATGTGCACGATCTTCATGTTTCCTTTATCGATGTGAAAAAAAACATCATTCGCTTTATTCTTCTTAACTATGTTTAGATCTAATAAAAAGCTCTTGAAAGATCTAGGGGGTTTCCACTCAAATATGCTCATGTCCTCATTCGAGATGTCTACAAATTGTAAGTGTTTCTCTAATTCTTTCAGCATGCTGTTCATTGACGAATATTATTGGAATTTTAAGAGAAATAATATAATATTGCTTTATTATATTCTTATATTGCTTTTTAAGATATCTATATAAAATAAAATTATATATTTATATGTTTATTTAAGCAAGAATCAAAAGTTCAATAGTTCATTAAAAATTATTGCATTTCACCATTTTTTAAAAAATAACTATAAAGGAGATATAGAATTGATTCTTTTTAGTCAAAAGGTTTTGATCATGAATGATCAATTCTAATGAATATGCGTGAGTATGATTAAAATTGAATAAGAAAAACGTTTTTAGAGAATTAAGTGCATTTCAAGAAACTTCTATAAAAAAAGAATATAAAAACATATCATTTACGATAGTATTAGTTCAACCAGAGCATGCGGCAAATATTGGAGCCATTGCGAGGCTCATGAAAAATTTTGATTTCCAGGATTTAGTGATTTTTAATCCAATAGAAGAAGTAAAAGAAATTAAATCCCATAGAACTTGTGGATATGCCATGCATGGAAAAGATGTCTTAATGAATTCCAAGATAATCCTCATAGAAAGACAGGAGGATCACATGTCTAAACTCAAAAAATTCTTAAAGCTTTTTGATTTGATAATAGGAACAACCGCAAAAGGCAAGAACTATTCTAACATTAAGAGGATCCCCATTTTTCCTGAAGATTTATCAATTCCAATTTCTAAAAAACCCCTTAAAATAGCATTCTTATTTGGTAAAGAATCAAGAGGCTTGACTAATGATGAAGTTGATCTAGCTGATATTGTCTTGAGGATTCCTGCCAGTAATGACTATCCCACCTTAAATTTATCCCATAGTTGTGGAATTATTCTGTATGAAATTTATAAGAAAATTAATTCACTTAATATTGGCAGAGGAAAAAATCCTGTATTATTGGCTGACAAGGAAGATCGCGTTATTCTTTATAAAATAATAAAAGAAATAATCAATGTTTTGAAAATTAGAACTTACAAAAAAAATAAGGTATTAAAAGCATTTAAAAACGTTTATGAACGAGCATTCATGTCAAAGAAGGAATTAAGTTTGATCATGGGAGTCTTTTCAAAATTGAATTCAATTATGAGCGAATTAGATCTTTACCAATAAATGCTATTTTATTCTATTGGATATTTTCCTACAGTTTTAGTTGCCCTTAAGATTGCTTGAATATTTTTCGCGGGCATATCTCTTGGTATTTCACAACCAAAGGCCAACCAATAGCCTCCACCTTCTGCTGCAGTTCTTATGTGTCTAGCACAATTTTCATAACATTGCTGAGGATCTGCGTTTATCAATTTATTATAGTTTAAATTTCCCATAATAGTTACTTCATCTTTAAGAAGCTCTTTTGCCCATTTCAAATCGACTTGATAATCAAATTGAATTGCTCCGCCGGGATTGGTATCTTTAATAAAAGGCACGCATTGGGGTACATATCCACAGCAGTGAATTAAGGGATACATTCCTAATTTTTTTATAGCACTACAAAGTTTCTTTTCCGGTTCTAATACAAATTCCTTAAAGAACTTTGGAGACATGAAATATCCTGCAGTTTCACCCGCCCCAATTATATCTGCCCCAGCTTCATGCATCGCTTTAGCGATATCGATGGCCCAATCGGCATACCAATCTAAAATTTCCTTGAACTCGTCAGGATGATCTAAAACATAAAATATGAGAAATGGATCTCCACCTCCTAAAAGAGCTGTCCCTTGAAAAGGAGCCTCGATCCATCCAATTAGAGGTACATCATCTCCAACTTCCTTTTTTGCCATTTCAATAGCTTTAATGGATTCCGTTAAGCGTCCAGCGTTCATTGGATCAACCATATCCAATTTCTTAAAATCCTCATATAATTTTCCATGACTTAGAACTGGTTCTGCGATTCTGGGTACGTCATCCTTAGGAAATTCAATTTTTGCCCCTAAAGCACCTGCATACATTCCAACATCAGAAGAAAAACATAAGGCATCCCATCCAAATGCATTATAAACAGTCATTTGACCCTTAAACATTGCTTCCGCTCTACTCACGTAGTCTGAGAATGGAATTCCTGCAAATCTAGCAGAAAATGTCTGAGCGAATGGCATAAAGGGCACTCTATCGGGTTCTTTATGTTTTAAAGAGGTCATAACTCGATCATAGGAGGTCATCTCGTTTTTTAATTCATCAGAAAATTCCTTTACTTTGACAACTAAATCCTTTACACCCTTGACATATGCGTTGATATTTAGTTTTTCAGCCATTTGGCTAGATCCAGCTGGGCCACTCAATATAGTCCTGACTTTATGACGTAAGCCATTCTTCCATAATAATTCTTCTAATTTAGCAACCTCTTCCTTTGAATGAGGTAAATAAATTGCAGATGCTACGAGCCTTGCATTTGAATCCTTAACTGATTGCACTATTTTTTCTGGACTTATATCGCTCCCAGCATCAAACACTTTAAATCCATGAGCTTTTAAATTTGCAGACACAATAGAAGTTCCAATTGTCCAAGGGCCGCCCATCACGCCCAAAACTATCTTTTTTTCATTAGGAACGTCCTCGACTTCAGGCAAACCTAAAGATTGAACGCCAACCTCAAAAGCTGCGGCAGATAAAATTACATCATCTAAGTACATGCCTTTTGTTTTATATTTATCACTCACGTCAGATAAACCGCTGGAAAGAGCCTTTATAATTTCTCTAGGATCATATCCTTCCCTTTTTGCCTTTCTTATTAATTTACCAAGTTGTTTATAATTTCCTTTTAATGTTAATTCAGTAATTTCTTCCAAAATGCTACTTGAAATAAAAATCATCTCCCCTTTAATGATTATAAATAAAATTTACAAAACTTAGTTTTTTCCTGATATTATCCAATTTTATTCTTAATAAAAAAATTAATTAATAGATTATTGAACGATGCTCTATAAAAACGTTTAGAAATTCCTTTTTTTGTGAAGCTATATATATTGAAAAAACAATCTTTATTCAATAATATACCTATATGGATTAGGATATTTGACATGAATGAAAAAACAGAAATTAACGAAGATATTACCACCAAAAAATTTTTGGCTTTTGGAGTAGGCCAATTTTCTGATGCAATAGCACTTCAAATGTTTACCATTTACATCTTCACGTTTTATTTTGCCATAGTTGGGTTAAATGTCAATCTCATTACATTGGGTTTTATATTCTGGTCTCTTTGGAATGCAGTTAATGATCCGATTTTGGGAGCATTATCGGATAAAACAAGAACTCGCTGGGGAAGAAGAACACCTTATATCATGGGATCTCTCATTCCATTATGCTTGGTTATCATCTTACTATATACTCCACCTGTTGGGATGGTAACAATTTCATTTATTTACTTTCTTATCATGATGATTCTATTTGATACTTTTTTTACCATGTATGATTTAAACTACTGTGCATTATTTCCAGAAATGTTCCAGGACTTGGAACAGAGAGCTAAAGCAAGTGCTTTCAAACAAATCTTTACGGTAGTTGGTCTGATTTTTGTTTTCTTAGTACCTACTTTCATCATCCCGGATCTCACGAAAGAAAAATACATGATTAATTACATGTATGCAGCGATAACAATGGTATTATTTATCTTATTTGGAGCGATTATTTTGATAAAATATGGCATTAATGAACGCTCAGAGTTTTCCGAAGATTATAAGACGGCTCCACCAATATTAACTTCCTTAAAATTTTCGCTAAAAAACAAAAATTTTAGGATATTCATTGTAATGAATTTATGTTATTGGTTTACTGTAGGAATGCTCCCCATAATTACGCCACTTTATGGAAAATTTGTCTTGGGGATCGGTGAGGGAGAAGCTTTCCTTTTAGGGATACTACTGGGAATCGCCTTTATTTCTGCTGCCTTTTTCATGCCATTATGGCGCTATATTGCCATAAAAGTGGGCATGAAAAAAGGAGTGATGATCTCAATAATTGCTTTTATCATCACTTTAGCACCTTTTATGTTCATTTCAAATGTAGAATTTGCCTTCATAGCATTCATTTTTGTTGGATTAGGCTTATCAGGCGCCTTTTACTTCGGTGATATCCTTTTATCTGCCATAATAGACGATGACGAACTCAAGATTGGGACGAGACGAGACGGTGGTTATTTCGGGATCAATGCTTTAATCACCAAGTTATCTACCATATTTGTGATTCTTTCAATTAGTTTAGTATTTAATACGGTAGGATGGACCGTGTTTAATCCTCGAGCTACTGAAAATATCATATTTGGTTTAAGAGCTTTAATGTTTATTTTCCCTGCTATAGCCTTGACCATTGGATTTCTAGTAATCACTAAATTTCCCATAACTAAAGAAAAATATGAACAAATAAAACGAGACATTGAAAAGCTGCATGCGGAAAAAAGGAAAAAATTCATTAAATTGTGATATTTTAATCTGGAAAAGTATTTCCAAATTTAACTTTTTTATATTTTCACATTCTATTAACTAATATTAATAAAATCCATGAAATGATACATCATGATAAAGGAAGATATATGTTTTATGCCTGCTTGTGATATGGCAGAAAAAATAAAGACACAAGAATTAACATCGGTAGAAATTACAGAAACTATCATAGAAAGAATCGAAAAAATTAATCCTATAATCAATGCTTATTGTACAACAACCTTTGATTTAGCAAGAGATATGGCCAAAAGAGCGGATAATGCAGTCAAAAAAGGAGAAAAATTAGGTTTATTGCATGGTATACCTACATCAATTAAAGATTTGTTTGAAACAAAAGGAGTCAGAACGACATACGGAAGTAAGATTTGGGAGAACTTTATTCCCGATGAAGATAATCTTACTGTTGAGAGATTAAAAAAAGCTGGAATCGTCTTTCTCGGAAAAACTAACACTCCCGAGGAAGGTCATAAAGCTATAACAGATAATTTAATATTTGGAGAAACCAAGAATCCATGGCATTTGAATAAAACATGCGGAGGTTCAAGTGGAGGAGCGGCTGCTGCAGTTGCAACAGGTTTAGGTCCCCTAGCTTTAGGTTCTGATGGGGGAGGATCGATAAGAATCCCAAGTAGTTTGTGTGGTGTTTATGGACTTAAACCGAATTATGGCAGAATACCAAGAATATGGAACAAAATCTCATTTTATAGACTTTCTCATTATGGCCCTATTGTGAGATTTGTAAAAGATGCAGCACTCATGCTGGATGTGATGGCAGAGCCAAGCGATGTAGATAAATATTCCATACCAAAACCAAAAGTTAGTTTCTTAGATTCCTTAAATGAAATACCAAAAAAGATAAAAATAGGTTATTCATTGGACTTAGGATTTGCTAAAGCAATTGATCCAGAAGTTGAAAAAATAATAATAAATGCGGTTCATCAATTTGAAAAACTTGATTGGAGTATTGAAGAAGTAAAAATAAAACTGAGAAAAGTGTTACGAACTTTTGTTGCCTTACTTTCTCCTTATTTAGCATTTGATTATAGCCGTTATTTAAAAGATTGGAAGGAAAAGATGTCAACCACTTTTGTTAGGTTAATTGAAAGTGGTAAAAACATGACAAGTGAAGATATAATAAGAGCGGATCTTCAAAGAATTAAATATTATAATTTATTTACAGAGTTTTTCAAAAATTATGATGTATTGATTACCCCTACAACAGCTGTACCTGCATTTGATTTAGGTAAAATGTTTCCAGACAAAATTGATGGAAAATCAGTATCAGCTGCCGGTTGGATGCCCTATACATATCCATTTAATATGACTGGACATCCTGCTGCTTCTATACCATGTGGATGGACTAAAGAAGGATTACCAGTAGGAATGCAAATTGTGGGTAAATTGCGAGAAGAAGCAACGGTCTTACAAGTCTCAAAAGCATTCGAAGAGGTTATTCCTTGGCAAGATAAAAAACCTAATTTAATATAATAAATTAACTAGTAAGAGCTGGTAATAATGAAAGAAAACGACATATGTTTTATGCCTGCTTGTGACATGGCAGAAAAAATAAGGACTCAAGAATTAACCTCGGCAGAAATAACCGAAGTTATCATAGAAAGAATAGAAAAAATTAATCCCATAGTTAATGCTTATTGTACACCTACATTTGATTTAGCTAGAGAAATGGCTAAAACCTCAGATGATAAGGTTAAAAAAGGTAAAAAAATTGGACCTTTAGAAGGAATTCCCATATCTATTAAGGATTTAATGTATACTGAGGGAATCAGAACCACCTTTGGGTCATTAATTTATGAAAATTTTATTCCAGAGGAGGACGGAGTTGCTGTGGCAAGATTAAAAAGTGCGGGATGTGTTATATTAGGAAAAACTAATACGCCTGAATTTGGATATGCAGGAGTAACTCATAATAAAGTTTTTGGAGTAAGTAAGAATCCATGGAATTTGAATAGAACCCCAGGTGGATCCAGTGGGGGAGCAGCAGCAGCAGTTGCTTCTGGTATGAGCCCTTTGGCTTTGGGTTCCGATGGTGGAGGATCAATTAGACACCCGGCTTGTTTTTGTGGAGTATATGGATTAAAACCTTCGCTTGGACGTGTTCCAGTTTATCCAAAGAAAGGAATAAAATCGCCTCATACGCAATATGGTCCAATTGTCCGTTATGTTAAGGATGCGGCATTGATGCTTGATGTAATGAAAGGTCCTCATGATGCTGATAAGTATTCCCTACCCGATGATAAAAAATCCTATCTGGAAGAGATAAATATCAAACCAAAAAGACTTGAAATTGGTTTTTCCTTAGATTTAGGTTACGCGAAAGTAGTTGATGAGGATGTTAAAAATGCAGTAAAAAAGGCTGTCTATAATTTTGAGAAAGTTGGATGGGTAATAAATATCGTAAAAGAAAAGTTAAAACCTCCCAGAATGGCTTTCAATACGCTATACACTGCTATGTTTGCCCATGATTTAAAGCCGCAATTAAAAAAATGGAGAGATAAAATTGACCCGGATTTACTTAAGTTAGTCGATGCTGGATTAACTTATCCGGGCACTGCTATAACGAAAGCACTTCATCAACGCCAAAAGTATTATGAAATTTTTTATCCATTTTTCAAGAAATATGATATTCTCATCACGCCCACTACTGCAATTCCCGCATTTGAATTAGGAATGATGTTTCCTCCTAAAATAAATGGAATTGGAGTATCACCTACGGGATGGCAACCATTTACCTTTCCTTTTAATTTAACAGGTTTTCCAGCTGCAACAATTCCATGTGGATGGAGCCGTGAAGGAGTTCCAATTGGGATGCAAATTGTAGGAAAGCGATTCGATGATCTGCTTGTTCTCCAAGTCTCCAAAGTGTTTGAAGAAATCGCACCATGGCAAGATAAACGACCAAAATTTAATTAAAGTCTTTTTTTGATTTTTTTTTCTAATTATTTAAATAGATAGACATCACAATTTATCATAAAATCCAATGCAAATGAAGTCGATATAAATGAGTAAAGAAGATATTTGTTACATGTCTGCTTGTGACATGGCAGAAAGGATAAGAACTCAAGAATTTACCTCGGCAGAGATTACTGAAACAATAATCGAAAGGATCGAAGAGATTAATCCAATAATTAATGCATATTGTACCCCCACATTTGATTTGGCAAGAGAAATGGCAAAAAAGGCGGATGATGCTGTAAAAAGGGGAGAAAAAATTGGAAAGTTAAATGGAATTCCAACATCCATAAAAGACATAATTGAAACAGAGGAGATAAGAACTACTTATGGTTCTAAACTTTACGAGAATTTCATTCCTAAAGAAGATGCGATAGTCGTAAAGAGGCTTAAAGATGCAGGCATCGTAATTCTGGGTAAAACTAATACCCCTGAATTTGCATTTTCTCCCGTCACAGATAATCCAATATTCGGTGAGACTAAAAATCCTTGGAACTTAGAAAGAACAACTGGAGGTTCTACAGGGGGTGGTGCTGCAGCCACTGCATCTGGTTTAGGGCCCTTAACATTAGGTTCTGATGCAGGTGGCTCTATCAGAATTCCTAGTTGCTTTTGTGGAACTTTCGGTTTAAAACCAAGTTTTGGAAGGATACCTACTTATCCATATGTAATATTGCACTCCCGCACGATAAATCATTATGGACCTTTAGTACGGTATGTAGAAGATGCTGCTTTAATGCTTGATGCAATGAAAGGACCAGATGACAGAGATAGACTTTCCTTACCAGAACAAAATATTAGTTATTTAGACAATATAGATAATAAACCTAGCAAATTAAAAATTGGTTATTCTTTAGATTTAGGTTACGTAAAAGCTCTAGACCCTGAAGTAGAAAGAAATATATTAAATTCGATCGATAAATTTTCGCAATTTAGTTGGGACGCAGAAAAAGCAAAGATAAAACTTCGCAAGGCTGAATGGACTTATAATATATTATACACTGTCGATTATGGATATGATCTAAAACCCAAACTCAAGGATTGGAAAGAAAGCTTAGATCCAAACTTTTTGAAATTGGTGGAAGCAGGACTAGGATATTCAGGAATTGATGTCATGAGGGCAATGGATCAACGTAGGAAATTATATGATTCAATAAATGAAGTTTTCAACCATTTTGATGTCTTAATTACCCCCACCTTAGCGCTTCCCGCGTTTGAATTGGGGAGAACCTTTCCAGCCGAAGTTAACGGAAAAGGTTTGTCTCCAACTGGCTGGCTATTTACCTTTCCGTTTAACCTTACTGGACATCCCGCAGCATCAATACCTTGTGGATGGTCAGGTGAAGGTTTGCCGATTGGTATGCAAATTGTAGGTAAACGCTTCGATGAAGTAACAGTACTTCAAGTATCAAAGGCTTTTCAAGACATCGCACCTTGGCAGGAAAAAAGACCAAATTTATAATCAGTGTTCTTTTTTTTTTTTATTCATATAATATCTTTATATAAGAAGTCAACTCAATTATTTTCATGTTCAAAAAATATTAATGGTTTTAGAATTGAATAAAGAAGATTTAGCTTACATGTCGGCAGTTGACATGGTAGAAAAGTTGAAAACGCAGGAAATATCTTCCTTGGAGATAACAGAGCTAATGATAGAGAGAATTGAAAAGATCAATCCGATTATTAATGCCTTTTGTACTCCAACTCATGATTTAGCCAGAGAGACTGCGAAATATGCTGACGACTTGATTAAAAAAGGAGAACCCTTGGGTCCTTTACACGGATTACCCATATCCATCAAAGATGAAATGCCTATAAAAGGGGTGAGAACGACATTTGGTTCGAAATTATTCGAAAATCACGTGCCAGAACAAGATGATATGTGCGTAAAGAGATTAAAAGGTGCAGGGAGCGTCATTTTAGGAAAGACCAACATGCCACCATTTGGGTTTTGGCCTAAAACAGAGAATCTCATTTTTGGGAAAACTCACAATCCATGGAAACTAGATCGAACACCAGGAGGTTCGAGTGGTGGAGCAGCAGCTGCTATTGTTTCTGGATTGGGATATTTAGCTTTAAGCGCTGATGGAGGCAGTTCGATAAGGACTCCCAGCTCATTTTGTGGGGTTTATGGAATCAAGCCTAGTTATGGAAGGGTTCCCGTTTATCCAACTGTGGGATTATTGAGTGAAATAAATATAGACCAGTATGGTCCCATTGTCCGATATGTCAAAGATGCGGCCTTAATGTTAGATGTGATTAAGGGCCCTTTTGAGGGAGACAAATTCAGCTTACCCCCTGAAAATATTAGTTATTTGGAAAAGATAAATGATCGACCAAAAGAGCTAAAAATCGGTTATTCCTTAAATTTAGGATTTATTAAAGCGATAGATCCCGAAGTTGAAAAGTCTTTCATGAATAGCATCAAAAAATTCGAAAGCTTCGGATGGACAATCGAAGAATCAAAAATAAAATTAAAGAAAGCAGATTACGTCTTAAATCTCTTGTTTAGTTCATTTTTAGCTTATGATCTTAAATCAGACTTAGAAGAATGGCGAAATAAACTCGATCCCAACTTAGTAAGAGTGGTGGATGCTGGATATACCTATTCCGGGCAAGATATTATGAAAGCTCTGGATATAAGAAAAAGTTTGTATGCGGAATGTTATGAGCATTTCAAAAAGTATGACATCTTGCTTACTCCCTCGAATGCCACTCCTGCGTTTAATTCAGAATTATTTTTTCCCCCCAAAATTGCCGGAAAGAAAAGTTTTCTAACTGGATGGTTTGCCCATTTATATCCATTCAATCTAACAGGACATCCCGCAGCTTCAATTCCGTGTGGATTTTCTACCGAGGGATTACCTATTGGGATGCAAATTGTTGGAAAAAGATATGACGATTTAAGCGTCCTTCAAGTTTCTAAAGCATTTGAGGAAATCGCACCTTGGCAAGATAAAAAGCCCCAATTCTCCTAAATTCTTTTTTTTCTTCTCAATTAATTAATGAATAGAACTTAAATAAAAAACGATCGCTGTAATTCTACATATTCATGATAATTTGAGAGCAAGCAATCCACGAGTTCAAAAACGATTTCATAAAATTGTCTAAAAAGCTCCTCTGGAAACAATTTCATTTCGAAAATTATCTTCGTGATTAATTCTTCACATAAGATTTGCGAATTCACTGGTTGGTGATAGAGCAAGAAATTCATCATCGAGTGATCGACCTCATTTTTAATTAAATTTTTCATTAGCTTAAAAGCAATGTCAGTATCAAGATCAATGAAATACGGATAATTCTTATCATCTAAAATCTTTTTAAAATTTAATTCCTCTCTAATCCTGGTGAGTGAATATTCCAAGGAACTTGGTTCGATTCCAAACTTTCGGCAAAAATTTTTTTTAGATTCGTGAGCGGGAAAGGACCAAGGGTGCCTGGAGACCATATAATAGGCCGCAATGAAAAATTTATATAAATTATGAGGGATCTGTTGCTTCTTGTTCCTTTTTAAGAATTGATACATGATAGAGAGAGAATCTATGATAAATTCATGATTTACCTTTTTATCCTCCAAAAATTCTTTTCCATCTTTGAGAATATCAATGATAATTAGATCTTTAGTTTGGATTAAATCTTGATTTATAAAAATTGATTCCACCATTTTATACACATGACCTCCTTTCAAATTTTATTACGAATAATCCTTTATAACATGTAGATAACATTCGTATGATATACATACAACATAACTTATATTTAAATGTTGCATAATTGGATCATTTTTGTTGCATTAATGCTAATATTTAAATACATCTATGATCTTATAAAGATCAAAGAACAGTTTTTGTCGGCGTTCCTCAGAAAATGGTTGAAAAAGAAGAAGAGACTCAAAAAAAACGAATAACTGTCGGCTTAGATGATTTTGATCACAAAGTAGTAAATAAAATGGCTATTAATCGAAAGTTATCACTTTCAGAGGTGGTGAGAACAATAGTTCATCAATGGATTGAATATAATCCTGATTTATTAAAGAAGAATTATGATATCGATTTCAAAGAGATTACAGATGAGCTTAGACAAGAATCATATGAAATTTCATTAGATAAGAGTTTGAAATCGTTCGAAAAAGAAATCATAAAAGAATTGCCTGAATTTTTTGAGCTTGTTGAAAGCATATCAACTGAGGATTTAGCAGATCATTTTGATGTCGATACTCGAGTAATTAAGAGGATCATGTTCATTCATGGAAAAGAAATAAAAAAGCAAGGACTGAATCTTAAATTAAAAAACAATGTTATTTATAAAGAGATGGATTAATCTTTTATTTGCTTAACAGAATGGGTGAAAGTGTGATATTTACATATTACATTAATTCAAGATTAAATTCTATCTTTAGTTTTATAAAAAAAATCATGCATCAAAGGTAATTAAGGGGAGGATTAGATATTGATTTCAAAAATCCATGATAATGATGAAGCAGATCTCGTGTTACTCTTCAAGGAATCGACAAAGAAAATGGAGACAAGTAATTTACGTTTAGCAATACCATTTTCGAGTTTAATTGAAAAAAAAAGTCCACCAGATATATATGATGGAACAGAATCAATCCCTTTCGAAAAGCGAGATCCTTTATTTAAAAGCATAATGAGAAAAGAATTTTCAAATGCTTTAAAAGAATTTAATAAAACTATTTTGAGCTTAAATAAAACCTGCTCTTTCTAATTAAAATTTTCCTAATTAAATTTGAACATTTAATGCTTTTTTGGGCTATTTAGAGTCAATCTAAGTTTTTAGGATTTAATAACTTATCCTTAATACAAAATGTCATTATGTATTGAAAAATATAATTCAATCAGAGGAAGTTTATCATTCAAATGTGATGTTATTTAAAAAATGAGATTATTTATAATTAATTTTTAAGATATTAGTTATAATAGGATTTAATTTTAAAATTAAAAAGTAATAAAATGAAGAAGCACGTTTTACTTAAAACATTAATCGCCGGTGACAGCGCAGTTGGCAAAACTACCTTGATTCATAGATATGTGGAGGAAGAATTCATTGATACTAAAGTTATTACCATAGGAGTTGATTTTTTTTTAAAAGAAGTTAAGGTTAATGGTGATACATCTGCTCATCTTCAAATTTGGGACATTGGTGGGCAACAAAGATTTAGATACATGGTAAAAGAATACATCCCCGGTGCTAGAGGTGCACTTCTATTGTTTGATACGACATCTTGGAAAAGTTTCGTGAACATTGATAAATGGGCTCAACTGCTCCGAATTTACGATAAGAACCTTCCTATTGTATTGGTAGCCACGAAATATGACCTTAAGGAATTTTCCATGGTTGCTGATTATTATGCTGAATTAAAACAAAAAAAATTAAGCATGATTGATTACATCAAGACCTCATCCAAGACAGGGCATAATGTAAATGAGGTTTTTGAAATTCTGGCAAGATACCTCGTGGATTGATCCTAATTAAAAATTATAATATCAAGATTTTTAGATATAACTGGCTTTTTTTATTTCTGATGGAAAAAATTAAACACTTATTTTTGAAAATTAATGGATGTTATTTTATATTTGCGGTGCTGTTATTTTCAATTAGTTCTACAATCCTATCTGCGATTATGATAACCTCAAATGATCCTAAAACAAATTTATTTTCACTTTGGATGTCCGAGTTAGCGGTTAGTCGTTTTGGATTCTTTTTCAATTTATCAATCATCATCACGAGCATTTTATTATTCCTCTTTATCATAAATTTGACATTAATTTTACAAAATATGCAGATCAATGTAAAATTATCCAGGTTCACTCTTATTTTTGGATTCCTCTTATCATTAGGACTATTATTAATAGGAATTTTTCCCGTTAAAAATATCGGAGTAGTTACAATCGAACATTCTGTGGCCGCATTCTTATATTGGTCGGGATCTCTCCTTTTTTGGTTATTTTTGGGACTAACAGAATATAGTGGACCAAAGGAGTTAAAGATCCAAGCTTATGTGGCATTGACTAGTTTTTTATTTTGGTTATTCTTTATTGGATATTTATTTTTGGAATTTTTTCTGCCCCATTTTATCTTTAATCTAGAAAAATTCCCTCAATGGCTAGCTCATTTTATCGTAGTAGGGTCGCTAATTGAACACTGTCTTTACTTTAGAAAATTAAATCCAAGTCAAAAATAAAAAATAAAGAATTTAGTAATGATAAGAACAAATAATTATAAGTCCAATTCTTTCAGCCTATCTTGATTAGCCTTTACTTTCTCAGCTGTCAGGTTATACCACTTCCAAAATATGAGGCAGCCAATGGTCATGGCTATAACGGGGATAAGCGCTAAATGTGCGTGAATGCCCCAAATTGCTAATTCAGATTGTGTCTCAGATCCCTCAACGAAACCAGTGAGAGTATGGGCAATTACGAAGCTCATTGCTTGAATAACTATTGCCATGCGTCCAAAAAATCTTTGAATGCCTACAATGACGCCTTCTTCTCTTTTTCCCATATTTACGACTGAATCATCAATAACGTCAGCCAACACGGGTGCAATCATTGCCCAAAAACCACCTAAGGCCAGCCCCCATATGAAAATAGCTATGATAATTGCTAGATAATCTCTTAATATGAACAAAGGTGCGGTAAATATGGCCATCAAGATGCCCGAAAGCAGTATAATTTTGCGATTATCATTAGCCTTTTGAGCATATTTTACCCATATTGGCGTTGCGACTAAGGCTCCAGTTAAGAATCCTGCAAAAATCAAGGTAGTGGCGCTAGCTTCCATTCCTAGGCTGTAGCGAACTACATATGGAATCGAAGCAGTCATGGATACGATTACTGTCTGATAAGCCAAGTAAATTATTATGAAAGTAATGAACGATCGCGTTTTAACAATTTTCTTTAAACTACTAAAAAATGATTCCCTCTTTGGCGTTTTTTCGTATTTTTGTAAGTATTGTGCAACAAATTCTTTATCGTCTCGCACTCCTGGAATAGCCAGAATCAAAGCAATGCTTGTAATGATAAAGACTACAAATGCTTGAAGCACATAGGATCCGAGATCACCAAAATTGATAAAAAGAGGAGGCACGATTGCTCCCAAAGCTACACCAACTATACCTAATGGAATTTGGAGGCCCGTTGCAGTTCGGCGTTCTTTTACAGTTCGAAATTTATCTGGAAAAAGTGAGGAGAAGTTCACCCAGTATATAGAAGCAAAAAAATCAAAGAGACATGTTGAAACTACTAACCAACTAAAAATAAGCCAAGCATCCGAAGTGGGATTAGTACTTGGTGGTATGAAAATAAGCATATAACAAAAAACATAAGGTATACCACCGATGAGTATCCAAGGAAATCTTCTGCCCCATTTTTTTGTGAATTTAAATGGCCGATTAGTGAGATATCCTACAAGAGGATCATTTATGGCATTCCAGATGGCAAATATGATGAATCCAAGCCCTACGAGCCATACGTTCAATCCAATTTCACTTTCATAGAAAAAAAATCCAAAAGCTCCGAAGGCTAAGGTAAAAAATTCATTAAAAAAGTTTCCGAAGCCATAGGATACCAGTTCAAGTTTAGAGTGTTTTATTTCAATTTCATTCTCGCTCATGAAATCTACCTGATGTGTTTTGAATTAAAATTAAAATTAACTATTTGAAAGTTAGATTTTTCTTCTTTTTATAATTAATTCATTTTAGAATTCTCCAATTAATAATTATTATTTACAGAAAAATTTTAAATAACAAGTATATTGAGGCATTTTAAAATCAAGACTATTTGAAAAGCATGTTATGGTTAATCTCTACTGGTATTTTTGAATAAAAGCTTTTAGAGGTTCAAAGTATTCTTTTTCAAAAGAAAAGATATTATTATGGCCCGCTCCGTCAATCATGATTAATTTTTTGTCAATATCATCAGGGAGTACTTCAAAAATTAACTTTGCCTCATCTTTAGGAATAATCCAGTCCATCGTTCCATGGAGGATCAAGACTGGTTTCTTGAACTTTTCCATTCTCGTATCATTTGAGTAAGGCTTAAGTGTTTCAGGTGTAATATCTGGGCCCCTAACTCCAAATAACCTTACCATCATGTTATACGCGCTGGCAAAACCACTTTCAAAAATCACGCCCTTAAGATCTTTTGGATCATGAGATCCAATCTCAGAAGCGCAGATACTTCCAAGTGAGCGCCCTTGAATAAACAACGAATTCTTTACTTCATTATTATCCATCCATTCTCTAAATGCTTTATAAATTGGCAGAGCGTCAGAAATTAAGCTACTATATGTTGGTTTGCCAGAGCTATGACCATAGCCCCTAAAATCCATTACCGCTAAATTTACTCCACATTTAAAAAATAAGTGATTGAAATACCTATATTCTAGGGCAACTTCTCCATTTCCATGGAATAACAAAATCGTGGGAAGACTCCTTTCTTGAAGAAAGAAATAACCTCCAATGGTGATGCCCTCATTGATCTTAAATTTTAACACATTAATATTAGCTGGCAAATTTGAGGGTATGGGTATCTTTCGAGGATAAAATACCACTGAAGAAATATTCGGATTATCAATAAACAAATTTCCTTCCATTTTTAAAAATAAAATTCACTTTATTATAAGATTTACTCTTCTCTATTCGCGAAACTTGAATGTTGATGATAAAGACTAAACTTCTTATTTCTTTTTCGTGAATTCTTTTCCTACTTTATAAGCTTGAGCGAGTGATTCTCCAATTTTCCAATACCAATTGTCATAATTATATACGAAAGGTCTGATCTTATTCATGTCTGGTATATTCTCCATCATGCAATCTTCTTTCAAATAGGTTTCTTTTATTTCTCCGATAAAAAGATAATGCGTGTCACCAAAATCAATATTCTTTACTAATTTACACGCATGAGAAATTGGGGCTTCTTTTATCATTGGAACATTCCTTAATTCTTCGCTATAAATAATATCAAACACTTCGGATTTATCTACTCTCCGCCCAGATTTGATACCACAATAATCTGTTTCTTTAACCATGTCTATAGAGGGGATATTCACGCTAAAGCATTCATTTTCAATAATACCGCTATTCGTGTAGTGACCTTTTCCGCTGCTCACAACAAATCTAGGGATTTTATAGCCAGTGGTAGACACATCTGCAACGGTGAAGAAATTTGGTTTCCCATTGACCATTGCGCCTATTAAAACTACAGGTTTAGGTATTAAATATGGATGTATTTTTACTTTTATTTTTGCCATCTTAATTCCTTTAAAACTCTTTATTTTAATAGAAAATAAGTCACGAAATTGATACTTATTTTGCTTTTCCTTGATCTGCTACTTTTTGCATTGCTTTTTGAATTTCTTCAGGATCTCCGAGATAATAGTGCTTAATAGGAGTCAAATCTTCCTCTAACTCATAAATGAGAGGTATTCCAGTCGGGATGTTTAATCCAACAATTTCTTCCTCAGATACGTTATCTAGATGTTTGACCAGAGCTCTTAGACTATTACCATGAGCAGAAATTAATACTCTCTTTCCCGATTTAACTGCAGGTCCTATTACTTCATGCCAATATGGCATGAATCGTTCCACTGTATCTTTTAGACATTCGGTTAATGGTATCTCATTTGGATCTACATATTTATACTTTGATTCATTTACCGGATTTCTCGGGTCACTCGTCTTAAGTGCGGGAGGAGGAATATCGTAACTCCTTCTCCAAATGAGTACTTGCTCCTCTCCTACTTCAGAAGCTAATTCTGACTTGTATAATCCTTGTAGAGCGCCATAATGTCTCTCATTCAACCTCCAAGATCTATAAACGGGAATCCACATCAAATCCATGACGTCTAATACTATCCATAACGTTCTGATCCCTCTTTTTAATACGGAGGTGTAGGCAATATCAAAACTATATCCTTCTTGAAGTAAAATTTTGCCCGCGTCCTTCGCTTCCTGAATTCCTTTCTCTGAAAGATCCACGTCTGTCCAGCCTGTAAACTTGTTTTCCTTATTCCAGATGCTTTCTCCATGCCTTAATAATACAATTTTATACATGATAATCACTTAAAATCAAATAAACAATACTTATTTAAGAACTCATTGAAGATCTCAATTAAAAAATAAATTAAGATTTATTAAGTGAGTAATAATCTAAATTCGCTCAAAAATCTATCCATAAAAGAATTAATTAAAAAAAAAAAGAAATTTCATGTATTTATGAGGGTTTTAGACCTAAATAAATAAGCACGGCATAGATGATCATCCCTGACCTTATTAATATTAATAATGGTCCAGGAGTGATGAATGAATCCAAAGCACCAGTAAATACAAATATGATAAATCCTAATGATAAATAAGAGAATTTTCGCTTTATTTCACCTGTAGCTTGACCTGCTTTAATAGCGAAACCTACTCCTTGAAATAACAAGCTTGAAATCAAAAAAATAGCAAGTAACCAAAAAGTTGGATGTGCCTGATTAAAGCTAGAATCTCTTAAATCCTCCCCTGATATTGCCGGATCATCAAAAATAAAAGCATTCATCGTATCAAAAATTAAAAACAATTCAAAAATGATTCCTAAGACAATATAAATCCCAACAATTATCCATTTCTTTTTAGGTATCATGAGCTCACCACCAAGGTACATTGCACAAATTATGGCAGGAGCCACCCAAATATAAGCTAAAAGACCATGGATGCCATATGTATTATCTAAACTTCTTCCCATGATTACTACCGATAAAAATTCTAATGTTGCACCAAGATAAAAAAGTCCGGTAAGAATGGTTAATATACCCGCCCAAATCAAAAGATCGGCTTCTAAACGCCTTGCTTTAAAAAGAAAATATATCCCAAAAATAGTTCCAAATATGAGAACTGCTAATGCAGTTCCTCCAATAAACCAAGCTGTTGTTGATACCATTTTGATTTTCACCAAATCATTAATCTTAAATTATTATTATTGAAATATAATATACTAAGTTTTTATTTAAATGGTTATATCTTCACCAATCGGTATTAAAGAATACTATAATGGATTTTTCTTATTATGGAGATATACTTGGTGAATGGGAATGATTTTACATTTATTATTCTAAAAATGTTAATCTAATCAAAGAGAATAAAAAAAAAAGATTAATAATTGATTATGTCTTCAAACCCAAATACATGAATAACGCAAATGACATCATCACGATCCTTATTATCCCAATTGCCACACCAAGACTTATAATGGAATCAAGCGCACCGCAAACTACAAAGATGATAAAGGCCAAGGATAGATAGGTAAACTTGCGTCTTATATCACCTGTTGCTTGGCGCGCCTTGATGGCAAAACCTATACCTTCGAAAATTAGAACAGAAATCAAAAAGAAGGCAATAATAAAGAAGGTAATCGAAGTCCTGTTGAAGCTTGCATCAATAGTATCCTGACCAGGTCTGGTTAAGCTAAAGATGAAAGTACCCGAGACATCTAAGAAGAGAAATAATTCGAAGATTATACCGATAATTCCATAAAAAACCATGATGATTTTTTTTTTCTCTGGAACCATGAGTTCTGATCCCAGATACATGGCAAGGATAATAGCAGGTGCAACCCAGATATAGCTCAACCAACCATAAATATAAATTGGTTGTATATTTTTACCGAATATCAACACAGACAGAAAATCTGAAAAAGGTCCCAACCAAAATAAGCCAATGAAAATCATTAACACTCCAGCAACGGCGAGTAACTTTGCTTCCAACTTTTTAGCGTTGTAAAATGATAATAATCCAAATATCGTAGATGATAATATTATACCACTTGCGGTCAATCCATCAAGCAAACCTAATGGGGAGATCATTTTGTTTCAACCTATTTTTCTTTACGTAATAGTATAAACTTTAAAAAAATGTTGTCAATGCTTATTTGATATAAGATTATTTGAATATTTATACTTTAATTTTCTTAATAGTTCTTGATTATTGTATTCAATTTTAAAAAATATGGGTTAATAGTGAAATCGAATAATCTTGATAAAGTAGGTTAATATAAGCTAATTCTCCGTAAATAAGAAATTATTCTCCCATATTTTTTGCTCTTCTTTTATCCTCTTTAAACTTCTTTTTCATTCTTTTTCTTGCTTCTTTTTCATTTTTGGCTTCTTCTGATTCTAGCCATTTTTGATACAGGAGTTCTAAATTTTCAATCGCGATTCCCACGACATCTTTTTTTACGTATCTCTTTACTTTATGAGGGACCTTCTCTCCCGTGTCTACAACTCTTCGAATGGTACCGATTTCACTTTCTTTTTTGCTTTCTTCATATACTGTTTTTGATTGTTTATACTTTCGAGCTGGTCTCCCAATATATATCCAATCATGCTCTAAAATTTGTCCTATGTGCGTGCTTGCCCAGACCCCTAAAGTAGCGCCACTTCCAATGATGGTACCTGGAGACACGACTGCGTTAGCTCCAATTACTACATGATCTCCAATTACTACCTTCCTAATTAAGAGATGATCCCCGATAATCATGCTAGAAAGAACAACAGCACCTTGGCCGAGCATGATGTTATTACCATATTCGATGAATTCTAAATCACTCCATCCATCAAACATCGTGGATTTAAAATCAGCTCTCATGTTACAAAGTTTAAATGCTAAATTTGATGCCCAGGGAAAACAAAAGTTATTCCAAATCCAGAAAATGAATTTCTTTACTGAGATTCTCAAGCAGTAAAAATAATAATCTGTATTTTTATTATCTAACTTAAACAGTCCTTCTTTTGGGCGATGTATTAGTTCTAAGATTATTAAAAATAACTTGCTAAATAGAAGACTTGTCAATAAATAGAGGCCCCACCAAGCCATTATATCTATAAAAATGAGAAGGATTCTCCACCAATTATCAATAATATCTTCGTTTAAGGCAGATTTATAAAAAGTAAGGATCAAGACTGAAGGAATTAGCAAGGAAAGAACGTGCAATGATAAATAGAGTATTATTGAAGCCTTGGACCAAGAAAATGCATTAGTCGTTATAGGATACTTGCTGATATTAAAAGTTTCCGATGATTCTTGATTCTCTTTATTATTTTCAATCATCTTTTAAATCTCCTTCAATTATAACGTCTTTAATCTCGTCATTCTTGAGTTTCCTGACGGGGAATCCCATGTAAATCCCGTTGTCTCCAATCTTATCATATTTTATAGTAGTAGCCATTGGCAAGAAAGTTGCGTTATCTCCAACTTCAAGACCGGGCATTCCCCCCATTAATGCATTAAAAATGCAATTATCCCCAATTTCTGCTCCATAAAACGTTAGATTTTCAGATCCGTAAACACCATCCACGAGATGATTGCTTATATGGGCAAATGTACCCATGTAACAATTTTTACCAAAATTTAAATGTGAATGTATGAAACATTCTTCAAAAACCGTTCCTTTCCCTATTATGTTTGAACCTATAAAATTCAATTCCCATTTAAGCAACCAAGGAAATGGAGAACGTATAAAGGCAAACGTTGGATATTTTAAAAGAAAGGACCTCCAATGATAATAATCTAAAGCCTTGCTTTGCTCATCTAAGTTCCTATCAAATATCCCTTGAGCAGGACCTCTATAATCCGCAAAACGATAAAATGCACTCGTAAATAAAGCTATGAAGAATAAATGCAATAAATATATCCCCACTAATATCAATGGGACTAGAAGTAAAATGAGAATCGTGTTAAGTTTCAATAATACATTAATTGAAAAGGGAATGGTGAACAATTGTGGAATCAAGTATTCATACATGAAGAAAATGAATAAAATACCTGGAATAATATAAGATCCTCCAACAATCCACCATCCAGACAAGATGTACACATGAAAAGGGACGGAAAGTTCCTTTTGCGTGGTTCTTAAATTTTCATCTTCCTCTCTACTTTTCATTTCTTGCGAAAAGATAAGAGTTTCAAGACCCTCTTTATTAGAAATCATAATATTTTCACCCTTAATTTTAGCAGGTCTCCCACTAAAAATGGAATTTTTGAGTAGCCTATGGTCAATTTTTGTCAATGAAAGCGAATCAAGAATCGTATTTTCTTCTATTATCGAGCCTGGCATAACTACTGAGTGTGCTCCTACTATTACATTGTCTTTTAAAATAGTCTTTTTAATGATTAATTTATCTCCAACAATCATGTTAGACATTATGATGCTTCCTTGCCCTATTCTCACATTTTTTCCGAATTCAACGAATTCGCAATCGATCCAACCTTCATTTGCACAATTAAATTTGTATGATTTCACTCCAAGTAGTTTTAAAGCCAGAGTTTCTAAAAGAGGCAAGTAAAACTGCCTCGCTAACCAGATTGGCCATTTTTTAATAACAGCTCTAATGCTCCAATAACAATAATCCTTATCATTTTTGTTTCTATCAAAGATACCTTCTTTAGGCTTGTGAAATAAGTTCGCGAAACTCAAGAAAATTCTTGCTACAATTATAGAACTTAAAATGAGAATAATGACCCCGATGAGAAAGCTGATTGGAAAAAACACATAAAAATAGAGAGAGTCTTGATCGAAACATTGCCAATAATACCAAAACCAAATTATCGCTGGTTGGCTACTCAAGATGATTATTAAAAAATAGATAATCATGTATCTTTTTTTGACGAGACAATTCGTGGTTCTTGGACCCTCTCTAATGGATGCTGGTATGGATATGTTAAATCAACTTTAATTCTTGTTCTAATTCTGAGTTAATGTTTAAATAAAAATAATGCAGGTATTTAATTTTTTCATGGATAGATTATATATTTTAATTTCAGAATTTTAAGAAGAAGGCAAGTTTCAAAACTTGAAGGTTTATCTAAAATGATAATTTTACATTTATTAAGTTTAAAGTTAACAATATAATTAATCTTAAAAGGATATTTGGAAAGGGATTATGAATGAGTGAAGATGCTTTTTGGTGGTGGACTGACGAGCAAAAAGCTATGGCTAAGAAAGTTGCTCAGTTTGCTGATGACAATTTCGAAGAAGCTGAGTATTACTTCTGGAAGCAGAAATTTCCTTGGCCACTGGTTAAAAAGGTTGCCGCTGGAGGATATTTTGGAGCTGGAATTCCCAAAAAGTATGGCGGATTAGAATTGGGTGCTACAGGAGCTTGTATTGTCGCTGAACAATTAGGAAGATTATATTCAGTGGGACACGTGTTTGTTGTAAGCATGCTTGCTGGATTAGAACAAATGCTCAGGTTTGCCACGGATGAACAAAAAGAGAAATGGCTTCCCCAAATGGCAAAAGGAGATCAATTAGGGGCCGTGTGCATAACGGAACCATTCGCGGGCTCTGATGCTGCAAACGTGATGACCTCTGCAGTAAAAGAAGGTGACGAGTGGGTAATTAATGGAAAAAAGCGCTACATAACCGGTGGTGGGGTATCAGATAGATACTTCATCTATGCTAAAACGAGTGACGACAAATCAGAACGCAAGCAATATGCTCACATTACTTCATTTCTCGTTGAAAAAGGTACCCCTGGCTTTCATTTAGAAAGAGTCAATCCATTAGTAGGATTTGATAACGTACCAAACACCTATCTTTCGTTCAATGATGTAAGAATTCCAGATGAGAATAGGATTGGTCCCGTGGGGAAAGGATGGGCTGTCATGATGGCTGGACTAAATTTTGAAAGGCTAATTGCGGGGGCGGTCTACGTGGGTGTTATCGAAGACATTATCAAGTTAATGTTTTATTATACTAAAAGAAGGGTTCAATTCAGAAGAACTACGAATCGATTTCCAGGAATTCAAAATGAAATCGCTGAATTAATAGGAAAATATAGAATGGGCCGCTTATTTGCGTATAATTGTGCGAAACAATTGGATGATGGGCAAGAACCCATGATTAACGCATCAATCGCAAAATGGATGATCAGTGAATATGTAAGAGACGCTGGGCTCAGAGCAGTTCAGGTTCTGGGAGGCGATGGATTAACTAAATTCTATCCAGCGGAGAGAATAGTTCGTGAAGGAAAAATAGGTGAGATCGTCGCTGGAACAACTGAAGTGCAGAAAATGATTATCTATCGGTTTGCTTCAATGTTACCGACATTCAATGAAACAATGAGATTCCGTTGGAATGAAGAAGTCAATGCGCCACTTCTTTCAAAGAAAGAATCGCAATTTAAAGGCTTGGAAATCAATGACGAAAATATACTGAAAGTGATTGCGCACGATTATAAAGTCAATCCGGGCTTGTACATGACCCCAGATGATGTAAGGTCGGATATAGGGGGCAGCAGATCTGCGATAAGGAAGACCTTCGAAAGCCTTGAAGAGAAAAACTTGATCGTAACCCATCGTGATAGATCAGGTAAAATAGAGCTGGTTAAAGCAACTTATGAAGGATTGAAGAAAGCTTTCCCAGAAGAATATTATCGCTGGTTTCCCGCATGGTATGATGAATCTGATAAATTTTAGAACTATTTTTTTTTCTTTTACTTTTATCTAATCTTATCTCCATAAATAATCCATATTTCCGTGTTTATATAGATTACATGAACAAGTAATAAAACAGTTGAGATGATCATGATCCAATGAATCCATCGAAATCTTTTATATCCTATTTTTTTCATCAATTTGGGGTTTCGCACTATTAAAGACAAGATTGAAACCATGGTCATTATTATCATGAAATAAACTCCTGTAATGATTTTAAATTGAAATACATTCCAAGAAAAATGGTCTCTATCAGTTCTCAAGAAAATTGATCGCCAAGGTTCTGATATGTATAGAAAATAGACATGTACTAAGACAAAAAAGATGCAGACAAAAGAACTGAAACAATGCAGATCCCTCGCTTTACTCTTTTTATGAAATAACTTCGCATGTTTATTCATCAGAAAACCTTGAAACGAAGAGAT
>SDNN01000240.1 GCA_004524425.1 Promethearchaeota archaeon | reverse complement strand
GGAGATAATGTAAAATGAAATTGTTCCAAAGGCCATCTTGGGACGGCGAAAATAAAAAGCAAGGCATCTACATTCTCATCTTTAAAAATAACCTTAAGAGTAGTGCTAAGAGTCCCAAACATTGAAGGTCCTAAGTCTATAGTACCTTCGATTGAAACCCAGTCAGGTATTATGCTTTTTATTGCTTGCATGGTTTCTTCCTTTAATTTTGCTAGTGATAATCCCTTCTCTACTATCTCATCGCACGCTAATATTCCAAGACTTCCTGAAGCGGTGATTACTGCAATACTTTTTCCTTTTGGTATTGGTTGCGAGGAAAAAATGTGAGCCATGTTAAACATCTCATAAAAGTCATATACTCTAAAAATCAAAGGATTTTGCTTAAAGACCGCATCATAAATTCTATCATTTCCTGCAATCGAGCTGGTATGGCTCATGGCCGCCTTTGAACCAATCGCAGTGCGTCCATTTTTAAGAATCAAGACCGGCTTGGTCATTTTTTTTAACACTTCGATAAATTCTCTTCCTCTATTCGTTCCTTCTAAGTATAAGGTGATTATTTTGGTATTTGTATCATCATTGAGATACTCTAACATGTCTATCTCGTCAACATCAACTTTATTACCTAATGTTATGGATTTTGAGAATCCGATAGCTTGGGCGCTGCCCCAATCTATGAAAACATTACCAAGCACCCCAGATTGAGCAATTATTGAGACTTTACCTTCTATTTCTCGCTTAAAATCTACTTCAGCACTGGTAAATTTATTATGAAAATTAGTGACCCCCACACAATTGGGACCAATTACTCGTATATTGGAATTACTTATGATGTTTTTTATTTCATTTTGAAGCTGGATATGCTGTTCGATACCAGTTTCTGCAAATCCAGCAGACTCTAATATGATTCCTTTCACCCCTTTCTCAATACAATCCTTAATAGCTTGTGGTACTTGTTCATTTCCAACCAAAATTATAGCTAATTCAATTTCATCTGGAATATCCTTGACATTTTTATAGGCTTTATAACCTAATATTTCAGATTTATTCAAATGAACGGGATATGTTTTAAATCTCGAACTTAAGAGATATTTCGTGGTAGTAAATCCAAATCTAATGGTATCCGATGCTCCAATAATAGCTATTGACTTGGGATTAAAAAAGAAATCAAGATTCGACATGATGTTTCATTTGTATTATAATATAATACAAATTGCGTTTAAAAGTATTTTAATTCAAAATTACCGAGATTTAAATAGACCTTTCTAGAAAAACCTAATAAGACAAACATTGTAAAATAAACTTCTAGATCAGAAGGAAGGACATGGAAGAAAAAAAGGAAGTCCAAGTGATATGCCCAATTTGTAAAACTGAAAAAAAGCTAAACATCCCTAAAACAATCATTAATCAGGCAAAGCAGTTGACCACCATTTCAATCCAAAAAGGTTTAGTATGTGACCACCATTTCCAAGCATTCATTGATAAAAATTTTAAAATAAGGGGATATCAAAAAATTGATTTTGAATTAAAGCCTAAAAATGACAAAATTGGGAGTAAAATTAATGAAAAAGGTGACCGAACCGATACAAACGATGAGGAACTTTTTAAGAATCTCTTTTTAGATGGCAACTTCATCGAATACCGCCCCAATAAGAGTGTTAATAAAGATTATAAAAGAATTATTAAAATGAAAAATAAAAACACGCAAGAAAAAAAAATGACGCTTGAGGAAATTTACGAGGAATTCTGGGATCTAATTGATGATAAGAATAGTAAATTTAAAGAATTAATCGTCAGGGATAAAAGGAGAAAAGATGCGTCTCATATTGCTCTTATCCAGTAGAGCAATACTTTTTTTTATTTTTTTTAAATTTTTAATAGGATAAAATCAATTATAACATAATAAACAAAAAAAGCGTAACTTAGTTTAATCCCTTAATTTTAAAATAGTTTTCATGTATATTAGTGGATTAATTAAAAAGGAATTTGGAAGGATAAAGGCAGATAAACGCACTCTCGTATTAATTTTTGCCATCCCGATTATTTTAATTATCATTTTTGGTTTAACTTCTGGGGGAGGTCCAACAGTTGTTTATGAGGCTGCTATTATCACGCGTGATAATGAGCCATGTGATTGTTTCAACACAACATCTGAGTATGATGAGATCTTCATAGATATTGTTGAAGATGACTGTTCAGCTTGGAATCTTTTTGATGACATTGAAACTGAAGACGAGGATGATTATGATAAAGCTTATAAGAAGTATCTAAAGCTCTTGAAAGATGAGGTGATCGATGTCTTTATTGTCTTATCAGATGATTTTTCGGAAACCATAAATAATGGTACCCAGACGGAACTCATTTGTTATGTGGATGGTTCAGATGTAGATGCGGTTGAGGGATTAGAAGTCAGTATTCAAGAACCAATTGGCTTGTTTCGAATTGAGATTGATAAAATGGTTAATTTTACGACTCAGGTTCCATATTTGGAATATGAGGTGCCTTTCTGGAGGAACCAAGTATTAAACTATGCTTTTCCTGTCATTTCTTCAATGCTTATAATTGGACTACTTATGAATCTGACTTCATTATCAATCGTGTCAGAAAAACCTTTACCAAGAATGTTAATCACTCCCACGGCTAAGGTTGAGATCATTTTGAGTAAATTAATCGCGAATACCATAGTCATGATTTTACAAGTGACTGAAATCTTTGTGATGTCAGCTATTTTTGATTTGTATTGTTTAGGTTCTTTATTCAATCTTTATTTGATCTTACTAATGACTGGTTTTTGTGGAATTTGTATGGGATTGTTCATCTCAGCGATTAGCAAAACTGAGCAGGTAGCCAACCAATTGTACATCATGCTTTTCATTGTTGTAGTAATGTTTTCAGGGGCTTTTATTAGGATTGAATCGCTGCCTCTCACGATGCAGTTAATAATTAATTCTTTACCGCTAAGTCATTCAATCCCCCTAATCAAGGATATAACTATGAAAGGTCTTCCTATAGATTTTTCCCACTTCCTTAGCTTATCCCTGATTTCCCTGGGCTTTTTACTCATAGCATATATAGCTTTCAGTTTTAAAAAGGTGGAGGTGTGAAGGAGAAATGAGCAAAACTACCTCAGAAATCAATTTGAAATATAAAAATTTTCTTAGTCGTTTCAAGTTTGGTTTTTTAAGATTTTTAAGACAAGTTAAAAAGGAATTTCGACTCCTAATGACTGATAAAATGAATTTATTAATTGCTCTTGGCTTACCTCCTGCTATTATAATGCTTTTTGCCACAATGAGTACGAGCGCTTCTCAAATTGTACCCGTAAGAATAGTGGTTGTGAGTTATGATTCCAATACTTTTGTTAACCAAGACAATTATTCAATCGTGACAACTTGGGACAATTACACGGAAAAATACATAGATGCAGTGGAAGAATCGGAATTATTAGAACTTGTTGAATTTTACGATGCTAGCGATGATGATGATGAATATGCCATGGAGGAGGCAAGACAACGTTTGAAAGATGGCGAGATTGAAGTTATCGTGGTAATACCAGTTGAGTTTTCAGAGTTTCTCACTACAGGATATCCAGGAACGATCGAAATCATTCCAGATACATCAAACGTTATTTACATCCAAGATAGACTAAATGCTATACAAGATTCGGTAAACATTTTTGTGGAAGATAATGACTTGGATCCTGAGTATGTAATTCAAGAATATGAGGAATATTCAATTCCCGCAGACTATAATCTAAGATTCAACTATAACATCACTTTATTGTTTTCTTTCATCATATTTGGTATCTCCAATGTTTTGACTATCCTAGTCGTGGTGCAGGAACGCCCAATAGCAAGATTATTGTTAACTCCTGTAAATAAAAATGAAATTCTTTTGTCAAAATACGTGGTTTATTCCTTAGTGTTAGCACTTCAAGTTCTCTTAGTATTGATTAGTGCCATGTTCAATGGTCTTTATTTGGCAGGAGATCTCATTGATTTATATATCGCATTATATTTGCTCGGATTCACGGGAATAAGCTTAGGC
>SDNN01000239.1 GCA_004524425.1 Promethearchaeota archaeon | reverse complement strand
GATGATCCTCTCGTTAGCAGTGATGTTGTTGGAAATCCTGCCAGCTCCGTATTCTGTAGCTTATTTACAAATACAATTAACAACATTGCGAGCGTTTTAAGCTGGTATGACAACGAATGGGGCTACTCTAATCGATTGGCTGATTTAATCGTTAAAAAATTATAAAAAATTCAATTTCTTAATTCTTTTTTATTTTTTTGCTTATTCTTAAATTTCACAGCATGTAAAGGATCTTTTTCTCCAAATTTAGAGGTTTAGTAATCGAATTCCATGAATGATAGAAATTATTTCCAGATGGTTTTATTTAATCAGATAAATAATTCGATAATTCTTATAAAGAATTTCTCTTAAGTTAGGATCATTATATTCTGGGACTTTTCTACCAAATTTAGGAAATTGTTTTAAATGACTTATCATTTCGATAATTTGTTTTGTGAGGACTTGAGCATAGTTAGGAGAATCTTTTGAGATGTAGTTAGCGATATCTTCTAATTCTTCTATAGCATGGTTAGTCCATTTTATTTCAACCATTTAGCTAAACGCTCTTTTGCTTCTTCATTTGTGTATAACTTGCCTTCCTTAGAATCCTTCAATCCCTTTTCTATCTTTTGTCTGACATATATAGCTTCAATAATGTCTTCCATGCTTACATTATTTGGGAGATTTTTTATCGTTTCTAAAATATTTTCCTTTTCTGTGGTCATGATATTCAACTTCCTCTAAAAAATCGTATCTATTAAATATATAATCTCAATAAATTTTTTGTTATAGATTAGAGATAAAATAATCCATGAAGCAAATTTAACTTAATATTAATGATTTTTAATTAGTAAAAAATACCTTAACAGTTAACATACAGTTAGATAATGATTTATATATATAGCAAGATTTAGAAAGAATATAATGAGCGAACAAATCGATAGACTTTTTTCTAAATTTAAAGATGTCTTTAAGGGTAAAGAAGAGGAAATAAAAAAATATCTCATCAAATATAACAAATCCCATTTTGAAGACCATATAGTAGAGGATATCGAAAGAATCGATGCAACAGAGAAAATTAAAACTTCTGGGTTTAGAAGCAATATTTCTGGATGGAACGATGCCAGGGGAGACATTTTCGTTAGTTCCTGCCTGGAAATCGGGGGAAAACAAGTCCGGTATGATTATAAAATCATTTTTTATAAATCGAAATTTCTTTCTGAGGATATTGAAAAAATAAAAAAAGCACTCGACGAGATCAACACGTTGAGAGAAAATCTTCATTTTAAAGTCGCGGTCATCAGACTAGATTCTGCCATAAAATTAGCCAATGAAATTCATGTTCCCAAATACATGAAGGAACTGCGTAATATTGAAAAGGAAATTGAAACAATTGAGGACCATTATAATGCCCAATTAGATGAGTTAGGGAATAGCATAGCAAGACATAGAGAAATGAAAAACATCGAGGCTGCTCTAAGTGATTGTAAGAAAGTGATCCAAATATCTGAGTCGATCGATCGTAATGAACTTTTAGAGAAGTATAAAAACGCTACCGAAAATATTATGAATGAGATGATCGCAGATAAAGAGAAGAGAGAATCAATACATGATGAGATAGTACAATTAGACGCTCAATTAACTTTAAATCGTGATGAGAATCAGATAAACGACGCGATAAAAAATTGTGAGAAAATATTAGAATTGTCAAGATCTATCGAAAATGATGAGATATTCAAAAAATACGACTCAATTTTAAGTGATTTGAAAAAACAAAAACTCACGCTTCAAGAAACTGAAAAGAAATTAAAAACAGATTTAAAGGAATTAGATGAAAAGATTAAAATTTATCTCGAAAAAGAACAATTGAATGACGCCTTGGAAGCATCTGATAAAAGCGTTCAAATTTCAAAAGAATTGAACAATGATGATTTGGTTAAAAAGTACACCTTCATTTCCGAGAGGATTATTCAAAGAATCAATGAAAAAGAATGGAAAATTGAGGCTGAAGAGAAGTCAAAAAGAGAATTGGAAGAATTGAAACGAGTGGTAGAACAACTAAATAAAGAAGGATTAGAGGCATTGAATGAACATAAATTAGAGGAAAGCCTGAAAAAATACAAGGAAATCAAAAAAAAACTACTTAAATACACGTAATGATTCGATTTTTAACCATCTAAAAAATTTTCTATTTTTAAAATTCAAGCAAAATGCTTTTATATCAACATGAATTTAACAATAATCATGAATTTAAGCGGAGCAAAAGCCATAGAGCTTGCAGATAAACCACTCTTTAATGAATATTTTAAAAAATTTCCGCCTCACATTTCCGAGTTTACCTTTACCAACCTGTTTATCTGGCGAGAGCATTATGAATTATTGTTTAAAGAATATAAGAATCATCTAATCTTATTTTCATCTGAATTTTTGAAAAAGCCTGAGAAACCGATTACTGATATTTCCGACCCTCTCTTTTTTCTACCTCCAATCGGCCCAAATCCAAGTGAAATATTGATTGAGATTATTACTAGTTTGGATGCTGTAGAATTTCACAGAATACCTCAGAATATTACTGATGAAATCAAAAAACAAATTGAAAAAAATGATCTTGAGATTGACATTTTTGAAGATAGAGCTAACTGGGATTATGTTTATGACAAAGAAGAAATATTAAATCTTTCAGGAAATAAACATCGCCAGAATAGACGGTGGTTGCAAAAATTTTTAGAAACTTATGATCATGAATTTAACTTGCTGACGGAAGATTGGGTGGAAAAATCTAAAGAACTTCAGCTAGAATGGTGTATCATGAGAGGATGTGAAGAAGATGAAGGGTTGAGGGACGAACAAAAAGCGATAAATGAAGCGCTAAATAATTTCAATGAATTAGATTATAAAGGGGCTATTATATGTGTTGAAGATAAATGCGTTGCGTATACTTTCGGAGAGATGCTTAATTCTGAAACTTTAGTTATCCATATAGAAAAAGCACACACTCAATATGAGGGTTCATACCAAGCCATAAATAACTTATTTTTAAAGAATTGCTGTAAAGATGCCAAATTTGTAAATCGAGAACAAGATTTGGGCATTTCTGGTCTACGAAGGGCAAAACAATCTTACAAACCAATTCGCATGGTTGAAAAGAGTATAATCTATCTGAAGCAAAGTAATTAGTAAAAAAATTATCTATTTCACATGTTATTTTTTCTCAATTCAGTATAAAAAGTTATTAAGTTGAGTTTATTTAATAATTATTGATAGACTCTATTCTTTTAAGATAAAATGAAAGCTTTAAGCAAGGATAATATATTCCAGATTCTGAAACAAAATAAAGAGCAGTTAAAGAACCACCATGTTAAAAGGATTGGATTATTTGGTTCCTTTTTAAGGGGAGATAATAGTTCTAAGAGTGACATCGATGTTATAGTGGAGTTTGATGAGGGAAGGAAAAATTACGATAATTTTATCGAGGTATCTTACCTATTAGAAAAAATTTTCGAGAGAAAAATAGATTTACTCACGATTGAAGCACTCAGCCCTCATATGAAATCCAAGATTTTAAAGGAGGCTCATTTTGAATCAATCTGATGATTATATGGATAAGATTCATCATATTCATGACGAGATCGAATATCTCTCTATCAATTCAAAAGGATTAACATTTGAAAAGTTTATACAAGATGAGACTCTAAAAAGAGCATTTGTTCGAAGTCTAGAAATTATCGGAGAGGCAGTGAAACTTATTCCTAATCAAGTACTTGAAAGATATAACCAAATTGAATGGAAAAAAATAGCAGGAATGAGAGATAAATTAATCCATCGATATTTTGGCATTGATTATGAATTAGTTTGGGATGTAATTGAAAATCATATCCCAAAATTAAAAGAAGTAATGGATATCATTGTTAATGGCCCTTAGTTATTTTTTATTAAAACTTGAATAAGATAAGATTACTAAAATAATTTCGATAAATACCTGAAATCAAAAGTCAATAAAAAAATCGATTAATTAATAAAATTATCTACAATTAAAAAAGATCAAAAGAATATTACAAACCAATTCGCATGGTGGAAAAGAGCATAATTTTTCAAAAAAAACCTATT
>SDNN01000049.1 GCA_004524425.1 Promethearchaeota archaeon | reverse complement strand
CTTGAAGGTGCAGCTAAGGCGGGATTAGTACACACCACTCAAAACATCACCGAAAAATCGATGTTCATGTGCAACTGCGATCGTGATTGTTGTGTCATGCTCAAGGGCATTCTGAAGTTTGATCACCCGAACTTTGTGGCAAGCTCTAATTTCATTCCAGAATATGAAAAAGAAAATTGCGTGTTTTGTAAAAGATGCGTGGAGCTATGTCCAATGCTCGCCATTGAATTGCTTGATGAGGAGTCTGAAGATAAACGAATTGTTATAGACTTTAATAAATGCATAGGATGCGGCGTCTGTGCTTTCAATTGTCCGAATGGTGCTCTTACTATGGTCAAAAAATATGATAAAATACCTGCTAAAGACTTCCTGGAAGCAACAGGACGATTTATAAAAGGAAAAATTAACTAAATTTTAAATTTTTTTCTACAATCTTTTTTTCATTTATTATTCATTTGATTCGTTTTATTCAAATCAAAATCTAATTACCTATAAGGTTAAATCAACATATTTAAGACCTAGTTTTTCTCAGAAATGCTTTCTAACTCATTATTTATTTAGCAATAATATCGTTATAATATACTCCTCTATAAAAACGGGTTTTTGTTACAAAATTGTAAAAGAAGCTTACATATTTTTGTGATAAAATTTGAAATTCGGAGAAATTTGTATAAACTGTATTATTTATTTATCTTTAATGCTAATATTTTTAATCATACATGAATTAGCTCACGGTGTAACTGCATTGATGTTTGGAGGAGAATTAAAGGGAATATGGTTTAGTTCTTTTTTTGGTTTTGGACAAAAATCAAATGGCGTTAATTGCTTTACATTTTATACGTATACAACATATAATGATAATATTTTATGTTATAGATGTGTGAAAATAGCTGGTAGTTTCGCAGCAATCATATCTGCATTTCTAATTAATCGTATTTCAAAAAAGAGAAAAAATTTAACCATTTATTTAGTTTCATCTAATGCAATTTATATAGAAATACTTTATTGGGCAATTTCTCCTTTAATAAAAAATGGCGATGCCTATCAATTATTACAATCCTTTAAATTAGTAAATATAACAATAAGTTTAATATTTTCATTGATATTCTTCATGGCATTAATTCTTTTATTCATTAATTTAACTACTACGTACGTAGAAATGTTTTTACCTTCCATGGGTAGAAAAATTGTAGAAAATAACAATAATTTTTCAAACCTTTGAAGACACTTTAATCCTTTTTTATTTTTTCTAAGATTTTTGCTTAATTAGTCTTATCGTTAAATAAATTTATTCTGAGATTGAATTGTTTAGGAGAATTACTGCAATTAAGTTCACAACAAGCCGGAAGATAGGAGTAGACTTCAAATCTGTCAACTGGAACGATTAAATAAATCAATGAATGAACTAATGAGCAAGAACTCGCAATATCTTCTAAAGGTCCATCGCATAACGCCAATTTGTGTTCTTGTTTATTTACATATAAACACAATCCTTCGCGAGGATAAAAACCAAATAAATATTGATAACGAGGAATCACGGGATATTTTGAACTTTCAACCTTTCTTTCATATTCAATGGCAATATTATTGAATGAAAGAGTGAACTCTAAAGCTTTATAAGAATCATTCTGCCTATCTTCATCTGATATTTGATGAATAATAAAATCTCGTGAAACAGCTTTATCTATCAAGCTTTCTAAATCCTTTAATATCATAATAAGAACATTAAAAAAAATTTACTTCTTTTTTTTCTTCTTTTCTTTTTTAGGATCAATCCATTCGGAATAGATCTCCTCGATCTTGGCTCCTCTGGCATGACACTTTTCGCATTCTTCATCAGGTAATTTTTTAAAAGTAAAATCTCCTGGTTTAAATTCACGCTTGTACTTGGCTTGACACGTCTCGCATTTAATTACCGTGTATTTCCTCTGAAAAAACCTGTCCTTTCTGTCTATAATGTCGCCGATTGCTGGAATGGGCGGAAACTGAGGTTCTTCTCCCATGTTATTTATCACTTATTTTTCAAATAATATCTTAATTTGATAATATTAATAAAATCAAGCTATTAATTTTTTAGGTTTCTCATTATAAAATTATTAATGAAAAACAGAAATAAATAAAAAGCACATAAAAATGATGAAAGTATAAAGTATTTTAACTTTAAACTTCATTACTTTCCTTGGAATTATTCACGGATTGCTCATCCTTTTTTGATTTTGAACTTTGACTTGGAATGGATTCAGATTCGCTTTTTGATTCCTTTCCTTCTTCAACTTCATTTTCTTTATCAGTTGTTGCTTCGGCTTCTTTTTCTGGTTCTTGCTCTGCTTCGGGCGGTTTTGGTTTTTTGGAAATCACCACTTTGGCATAACGCAGCACGTCTTTTTTAAACTTCCACCCTTGTTGTATGACATCCAAGATAGTATGCTCCGGAACATCTTCTTTTTCAACCGTGGTTAATGCCTCATGCTTGCTATAATCAAACGAATCATTCTTGTTTGTATCCATCGGTTCTGCTCCTTCAGACTTTAAAATGTTCATAAACTGGGTGTAAAACTGCTTAATTTTATCATCTTCATTGGTGGCTTCCAATGCTTTCTTGAAGGAATCGTAAAGCGGTAAAAAATCTTTCAGCACATCTGCGGTATATTGAGAACGTAAATATTGACGGTTTTTCTCCCAACGTTTCTGAGTATTTTCGAATTCGGCTTGTAAGCGCATGTATTTGTCTTTCCAGCCACTTAATTCTTTCAACTTTTTTTCTTTCTCTTCCAAATCCTTTTCTAGTTCATTGATCTTTTTAATCAATTCTTCCTTCGAGAAGTATTCGAGCTGCAACCCTGCATCTTCTTTTTCTTCAATTAATTCCTGTTTTTTGTCCTCAGTTTTGATTTGTGTTTCATCTCCAGCCTTTTGATCAATACTTTTCTTAACTTCACTTTGATTTGATGCCTCGGAATTGGCTCCATTTTCATTTTTAAGATCCTTTTTGCCTTTTTCCTCAACTTCGTTTTCTTTTGTGCTCATTGGTAAAACCCGTTTATAATCTATAAAAATTTATTATAAAAACCTAATAATAATACATTCAGTAATGCCTTATCAAATTAAAAAAAAAGAAAAAAAATAAATTTTGTGATTAGGAGATCATTATTTAGAGAACTTAATAAATATAAAAAGAACTCTAAATCATAAAATTCGAAAAAAATTTAATTGTTAATTTATATTAATGATATAAAGGAAATAGTTCGATGTTGAACATTCTAATTGATTTTTAACATTTAATTCTTAATTAAAGTGATATAGAATCATGAGTGAAGAAAGCAAACCAAAGAAAAAGGAAAAAATAGTTGGAATTGATCTAGGTACATCAAATAGCGCTTGTGCGGTCATTACTGGAACGGGTAAACCAGAAATCATCCCTGCAGCAGAAGGCAGAACCCTCGGAGGTAAGGCTTTTCCTTCTTACGTGGCATTTGATGACAGCGGACGAAAAATCATAGGAGAACCAGCCAGGAGACAAGCTGTTTCTAATCCCGATGGTACGGTTACAGCTATCAAGAGAAAAATGGGAACAAATTATAAGGCAAAAATTAAGGTAGGAGCAGAATGGAAGGAATTTAGCCCAGAAGAAATCTCCGCGATGATATTAAAAAAAATCAAAAATGATGCATCTGCATATCTGGGTGAGGAAGTTAAGAAAGCAGTTATCACGGTGCCTGCCTATTTTAACGATTCTCAAAGAACATCCACTAAAAATGCCGGTGAAATTGCTGGTCTTGAAGTAGTTCGAATGATCAACGAGCCTACTGCGGCATGCCTAGCCTATGGACTTGATAAAGAAACTAAGGACAAGCTTTGGAAGATCTGCGTGTTAGATCTGGGCGGTGGTACGTTTGATATCACCCTCATGGAATATGGGGAAGGCGTGGTTGAAGTATTATCGACTGCTGGTGACACACAACTTGGTGGAACTGACATGGATAACGCAATCGTCGATTGGGTTGTCGAGGAATTTAAAAAGAAAGAAGGCATCGATTTGAGTAATGATAATAAAGCCATGATAAGAATTCGAGATGCTGGTGAAAGAGCAAAAATAGAATTATCAACAACCTTAACAAGCAGTATCAATCTTCCCTATATAGGGCAAAAAGAGGGAAATCCTGTTCATTTAGAAATGGAACTTACTCGAGCAAAGTTAGAACAGTTAATTGAACCTACTCTCAAGAGGCTCGATCCCATCATGCAAAGAGCAGTTGCCGATGCGAAGATTCCCGTTGCAGACGTAGACAAGGTGATTCTAGTGGGTGGACCAACCAGAATGCCCTCTGTTCAAGAGCGATTTAAGAAATTTTTTGGTAAGGAACCAGAACATTCAGTAGATCCCATGGAATGCGTGGCCATTGGTGCTGCCATTCAAGGAGGAGTTATTGCTGGAGAAGTAGAAGATATTCTCTTATTGGATGTGACTCCTTTAACTCTCGGGGTTGAAACCTTAGGTGGAGTAACCACTCCATTGATTGAACGAAATTCCACCATTCCAACCGAAAAGTCGAAAGTCTTTTCGACTGCGACTGATAACCAACCTGCAGTAACAATTAATGTTCTGCAAGGAGAACGATATAAAGCAGAGGATAACATTTCATTAGGGATGTTTCATTTGACTGGCATCCCTCCTGCTCCCCGAGGAGTCCCTCAAATAGAAGTTAAATTTTCCATCGACGCAGACGGAATAGTACACGTTACTGCCAAGGATTTAGGGACCGGAAAAGAAACAGGGATCACGGTAACTGGAGCAAAAGGATTGTCTGAAGACGAAATCCAACAAAAGATCAGAGAAGCAGATAAGTACGAAGAAGAAGATAAAAAGTTAAAGGAAAGAATTGAAGCTAAGAATAATGCTGAATCTATGATATATCAAACCAGGAAACTGATGGAAGAAAACAAGGATAAAATCCAAGATAATGAGAAAAAGGAAATCGAAGCTGCCATTAAATCCCTCGAAGAGGATATCAAGACTGATGATGTGAGCAGGATAAAATTGGGAATCGAGAACCTTCAAAAAGCAATGTATTCATTTTCGCAGAGGATTTATTCCCAACAAGCTCAGGGTCAAGCTTATCAACAAGCTGCAGAACAAGCCCAGCGTGCCGCGTCTGGAACGGGTGGCGTTCCACCTGGCGGAATGGGAGGAGTTCCTCCTGGAGCAACTGGAGGGGCTGAAGGCGCTGGAGGCGCCAGTTATAAATCAGAAGAAAAGAAGAAAGACGAAAAGAAAAAAGTTGTAGATGTCGATTGGGACGAAGATGAAGATTAGTTCCCATTAATATTATTTTATTTTTTATATTTTTTTTACATGATATTATTAGAATTTAGTATTCTTAGACCTAAAAAAATAAATTACATTTTAAATTTTATAAGATAAAATTAGATTTTGTTAAGGTATCCCAAAGAATTGCCATGAGTTCCAAGAATAATAAACGAGACTATTATGAGGTCTTAGGTGTAGAAAATGATGCGACTTCTGATGAGATAAAGCTTGCTTATCGACGATTAGCGAAAAAACTACATCCAGATATGAACAAGACGGATCCAAGTGCGAAAGACAAGTTCATAGAACTTCAAGAAGCCTATGAAGTATTAAGCGATCCTGAAAAAAGACAAAACTATGATAGGTTTGGTTTTAGTGGAGTAGACGTTGATATGAGTTCCGTTTTCAGTGGAGGCATTCCTGGTTTAGATGAATTATTCAAATCAATTTTTGGTGGAGGTTTTGGGGGTTTTGGTGACTTTTTCGGTGGTTTTGGGTCCCGTGCTTCCACGAGAAGAGCTCAACCCCGTCGAGAAGTGGGAGAGGATATTGAAAAGCATCTTGATATCACGTTTGAAGAGGCGATGTTTGGAGCGAAGAAAGAAGTTGAAATAGAACGATACATCCCATGTGAAGATTGTGAGGGCACGGGAGCGGAAGATCCATCATCGATTGTAGAATGCGACAAATGTCAAGGCACAGGAAGGATGCGACAAATGTCTCGTTCTGGTTTTGGAACCATCATTCGCGAAACTGAATGTTATAACTGTGGCGGAACTGGAAAAATAATCAAAAAGAAATGCAAGACTTGCAAGGGCCTTAAAATGGTACCCGAAGAAAAGAAGATAAACGTGAACATACCACCAGGAGTTGAAGATGGAGTTCATTTGAAAGTTCAAGGCGCAGGGCACATTCCTTCTCGAAATGCTATACCGGGTGATCTTTATTTGGGGATACACGTGGAGCTTAATGAAAACTTCATCAGACGTGGAAATGATTTATATACTAGAGCAGATATTGACATTGTCACGGCAACACTTGGTGATAAAATAAAGGTTCCAACTTTGGATTATAAAAAAAATGAAATTACCGAAAAAGAATTAACAATACCCCCTGGCACGCAATATGGCACTGAATTCAGGATTAAAAATCGAGGGGCTACATATCTCAGAGGTAAAGGAAAAGGAGACCAATATGTTGTCATTAACATCGAAATTCCAACCGATGTTTCAGATAAACAAAAAGAATTATTAAAAAAGTTTAAAGAATCAGAATAACTTATTCTTTATTTGACATTTTTCAAGAAATTGTATTAAACCTAAGTTTTTAGTTGCACAATATATAAGACATAGGTATAAGACTTATACATTATATAAATTTAGATCTAGAAAGGAGGATCATGGCTATTTTTTTAGGGAATTTTTGTTTTTTTGATTTGCTAATAGTAATATATTTCGATAATATAATAATTTAAATTACAACAATAGAAAATAATTAATAAAAGTAAATTAAAAGTAATGCAAACTTAGTAGATTCACGAAATTTATATTAAATAGTACTATCGAATTTCAATTTTTTATATCATGATTATTAACTCTTTCATATCACGGATAAAGTTTATATTTTTCCACACTATTACAAATTACAAATAAAAATAAAAAAGGAGCTTTGTAAAGAAATTTTTATTATATTAAATCGAAAGACCCCTTAATGATCATTTTTTCATTTGGTTTTAGATAATACTATTCAATTATGGAAGAGCAAGATAACCCATGCAAACGATAAAGAAAGTAAAAACTCCAAAAATAACGGAGAAAAAGATTTTAAATTACTTAAAACAACAAGAAAGTCCGGTTAGTTTTTATACCCTTTATAAGGATCTTAATTTTACGTCAGGAAAAGCTCAGAGTGCAATAAAACGCTTGGTTAAGAAAAATAAGGTCTATTTAAGAAAAAGGGTAAACAGATTCGAAAACATGGTATGGCATAAAGATTTTGATATAGAATCCAAATTCATTGAATTAAAAGAACAAGATGAGGTTGTTTTTCCCTTTAGATTGAACCGTACCATAGCACGTATATTACAGGAAATTCCTGAATTGACTTCTAAGTATAAAACATTAAGTGAATTATTGAAAGACGCCATTGTTTATTATTTTCAAGAGAGTTTATCTCCAAATTTAAAAAGAAAAGCTGTTCTACAAGCTATTGAAAAAGGAACTATACCCAAAAATATTGGAAAACAGATATTGGGTGAGTAAATGCCTAAGAAAGAAAAATTGGATGAAGAAGATCTTAGATTTGCAAAAAATTTGTTTGGAAACTCTAAAAATGATAATAATTTTTTTTTGGAGCAGGATTTGAGTGATGAAAATAATAAAAAAAATCTCGACAAACAAAACATGTCACAGCAGACCGTCCAAATTTTTAATGATGTTAACCCAGCGATTCTAAAAATACTCAATGATATAGTGGCAAAAGAATCCCTTTTAACACATGCATTAGATCTACAAAGTATTGTGAATGAACTTAATAATAAAAGTAAACGAAAAATAAAGAAAAAAATTCTCCTAAAACAAATTCACGATGCCATTCCATATATAAAAATCAATCATCTCTTACTTAGAGAATTATTAAAGCATTTTAAAATATTAAATGAGTCAATAAAGGCTCTTACTAAAGATCCCATAAAAGTAAAGATCTTGGAATAGAATTTCTTTTTAATTTACTTTAAAATAAATCATATCGAGTTATTATTAGATACGGTATTTTAGTCCAATACATGGTATCCAATATATAACTGATATGGAGAAAAAAATATTCAAAATTAAAATTTTCAATAATCATTAATGAAAAAAAAAGTGTTAATAACAGGGCCTCCTCGAGTTGGGAAATCTACATTGATTTCAAGATTAATTTCTCATTATTCTTTAAAAGGTTATGGAATTACAGGATTTTTGACGCCAGAAGTAAAGGTTGATAATAAAAGAATTGGATTTGACGCTTTAGAAATACAAACAAACCGAAAAGTGAAGCTAGCACGAAAAGGAGATTATCAGACTCGATTCAAATTAGGAAGATATCGAGTTTTTGTGAATGAATTTGAAAGTTTTCTCTCAGAATTTGAATTCTTTAAAAAAAATAAAATGGATCTGATAATTTTAGATGAAATCGGCAAAATGGAGTTATTTTCAACCAAGTTCCAAAATTTAATCAAGAGTATATTTCAGTCAGAAATTCCTATCATTGCCACGATCGGAGAAAAACTGCAACATCCCATTAAAGACTTCCTTTTAAATCTCCCAGAGGTTATTTTGTTTCATTTAAATCGACAAAATCAAGATAAGATATTACAAGAAATAATTTCTGTTATTTCTTGATGAACAAAATAAAAATTTATAAAAGGAAGAGAGTTTATTTCCTTTTCTTTTTTAGAGATTTAACTCCAGTTGATTCCGAGCTCTTTTTAATTTTATTTAAGTTGATTAAGGTATCCTTTATTCCCTTAATCTCTGCTCTGGTTCTGATTTTTGCATCTTTTCTTAAATTATCAAAAATGCGTTTTTCATTGAATCCCATCTTATAATAATCTTTAAATTTATCAATCGTGTCTTCGTTATAAAAAACGTATCGATTGTTTAACCCTACGATTAACCACTTTTTTCTTTTCTGTTTGGTCGTTAAATTTTCCATTCTTTCTTTAATTTCATCTAAAGGGCGTTTAAATTGTTTAGCGATTATTTTATCTTCAATCGCATTATGTTTCTTCATGTATTTAATCAATTTGCCTTCAAAAGAGAGTGAGGGTAAATATAGAAAAACAACTACTATTAAAAACCCAAAAGTAATCCAAATAGCAAGTAGTCTATTAAATAAGAATATAACAAAAATTGCTGCTATTACTGCATAAAACCAATATTTTCTAATTAATTCTAAAAAATCCAATCTACTCTTCGGCATGGCTGGATTTAACTGATGGAATTCTAATTAATTATAATAATATAAAATATGGATGAATATATAATCTTTAATCATTCTAAATAAATTTTGCATGGATTTCTAAAAAATTGTAAGAAAATTAGAAATAAAAATAATTCCATTACATTTTAATGAGTAAGAACTTGTTTTTTAGGTCCCTTCGTCTCTGGCTTATCTTCTTTATAGATTGATTGTAATTTAGTAATTGCGCTTTCAATCATGTTATATTTAGTTGAGTATTTTTCTAAAAGTGCTGAAAATCTATTTATATCGATTTCATTATTTTTATATAATGTTTTCAACTCCTTTATTGTTCGACCAATCCCCGCTTTCTTATTTTGCAGTTTTTGGATCCTGTCAATTTTGAGTTGAGCTTCCAATTTAAATTCTTTATATTTCTTGATTCTTCGATATTCAAGATTTTTCGTTGGATAGTTAGTTAGATATTTAGTTGTTCTCGGTAAAAAATGAGCTAAATTTTCGGGTATCATTATTGCTGGCTCTGGATCTTGTATTTTTAGAGCTTCCTCAGGATCTATAATCTCTACATCATTTTCCATTATGTTTTCATTTACTATTGATAAATTAATTTCCAAGCTCTTTTTCTCTTCATTTGAGAGATCCCTTAGGTCCTCCAACATGTATTCCCATAATTCCTCTGCTTTATAAAAGTAAAAATTTGCCTTTTCTTGGAGCTCTCTTATGCGACCCTTGATTTTTGATGAAATAGCTGTCCTCAATAAAGCTTTTGCATTTAAATGACAGGCCCTGCCCATATCATAATTGAACTGAGCTTTCAGTTGCTCGTTCTTTTTTTTATCATGCTTTCTTAAATATAATAACCTCTGAGTCAACATGCTTAGACCGGAATATTTTTTAGCTGCCTTAAAATAGTTATTTTTATTTTCTTCGCGCATTGCCGCAAGACTCTGAGCAAAGACTCTAGCTTCTTCTGAATTAAACTCCAATTCTTCAGGATCTAAGGAAATACCTATATCTTCTTGTCGAATACACGCACGACTAAAATAGCTTGCGGTTTTATACGCCCTGCTACACTCAACCATGGCGACTATTGCATTTTTTATATCATTTTGCTCTTCATATTCCGTGGAAAGTTGAGCATAAGCCCTTGCAAAAACCCAGAATACACGTGCGCATTCAAACATTAAATCCCATATTTCTATTTTTCTCTTTTCAATTGGATCATAAAAATCAGGGGTTAATTTCAATTCCTTGAAAATCTTTATTTGACTCTGGGTTTTATAATTAACATTTAATAACTTTACATAACCTCTATATTCCTTGAGCTTGTCGATGTCAAAAGTTATATCATGTTTTTTTAACGATTTTTCTAAATCTTTAATTTTAAAATGCAAAAATCTAATTCTTTGCATGTGTTCAAGAGGAAAAAAAGTATCATGTACTGGTTTGAACTCTCTTCTTTCTTTTTCTGCTTTTCTAACTGGCTTTTTAGCAGTCTCATGTTTTTTATTTTTTTTTGATCTTGGCTTGAATGTTTTAGAACTTACTTTTGCTTGTTTGGGAAATTTCATCGGGTTAGGAGATTTTACTTTTTTTAATGGTACTCTATTCTTTTTATTGATATTTTGTTTATGATTTGAATTTTCTTTAAATTTATTTTCTCCTTCGTTAGAACTCTCCTTTTTACCAGTATTTAATGACGCTAGTAATTGATTTGCAATTTCTATATACTTTAGCGCCGTAGATCTGCCAATTCCGTTGATGTTGAGTAATTGATCAACGTTTATCGTTGCAAGCTTCTCTACAGTATCAATCCCAGCAGACCTCATCCTCTCGGCAGTAGTCTTACCTATGCCAGTTATATCTTCTAATTTTAGCCCCATGATTTATCAGATATTATATGGATTATCACTAATTCTTATTTATCAATACTTTTTATTTAAACTTAATTATACACATTTTTGTGTAAAAAATATGTTAGGGTAAAAAATTACTTGATAAAAACTTCACAAATATTTATTAAGAGACTTAGATAATTTCTTTATAAGAAATTCCATCATGATGATATACCATGCCTTCAAAAAATGGCAATCTTAAAAGTTTGATTCAAGAATATTTATTAGATGAGGGGATCCTAAGACAAAAAATATCTGATTCGAAAGTAGATTTTGGCTTTATATTTACGTTTCCTCCAGGCCCGAGAAGTCAGCAAATGAGTGTTTTTAAACCCAAAGATAAGAATTTCTTGAATATCGTGGTTCGAATTCAATTATCAAAACAACATGCAAATAAGTTAACTTCACTCAAGAATAACAAGGGATTTCAATTTTTTAATGATTTAAAAAAATATTTTCTCATTAAGGAGGTCTATTTCAAGATTGATGCTCAAAACTTCATGTATGAAATAATTGAGCAAATTTTTCCTGATAAAGATGGACATGTGGCAAAAAATGTTTTTTTTAAAACCATTCAAAAAGTATTTTATTGCTTCTTATACAGCAACCTTTTATTAGATGAATATTGCTCGGGAAAAACGGGAGCATCTTCCAAGTTAGGTTCTAAATTTGATTTCTCATTGTATTCATGAGTGTATTAAAAAATTTTATCATTAAGAATTTTTTTACATTTATTAAAAATGATTAGCTTTTTTGTTAAATTGAATTAAAATGCTTTTTAAGAATTCAACCATCTAGTGCTAATTTTTCTCTCTATTAATTCATTTTTGTTATAAGAAATATTGATTCAAATTCTATTATCTAAGTTCTTTATACTTTTTTGATAAAAAAAAAGATTTTGTTATAAAATCTATTAACAGAATAATTTTTTGCACAAAGCTCAAGCATAAGATTTAAATATGACTTTTGTGTAAAATATTAATTAGGTGATGTATCCAAAAAAACCTATGTCTCTTGAAAAAGAGACCAATGGAAGTCATGTTAAAACCGCTACGGGAATTCTAATTATAATAACTGGACTTGTATTCATGGTACTTGTCTTCGGAAGTTGGGGAGTCGCAACAAACGAAGCGGATGGCGCTCAATCTGCAGGTCAAACTGCGATTGAAGAAATGCCATACGTGCAAAGCTTTTCAGAACCTAAGATTACTGAAGATTCGTCTTCAGAAATTCAAGCATCTGAAGAAGCTGCTCCTGAAGTTAGAACCTCAGAAATTCTGAATTCTGACTTTTTGTCTTCAGAAGTTGCGACCGGTCTGGGGCCCGACGACGTGTCGGTAGCAGAAGAATGTGATCTGCCAACCCTCGATGTAGAGGCCGGTGAAATTGTCGTTTGTGATGGATATTTCCCTGACACCTTACCAGTTTGCATAACCAATGACTGGTTAGCAGATAAGTACTTAACACTCTGTGTTTACGGTGGATATGAGCCAGTAAACGGTATGCTTACTCTAAGTCAAATGAAGACCTCCAATGGAGGTGTCATTGATATTGACTGGACCAGTGAAGAAACTGGCTGTCCTTGTGGTGCTGTTATGTGGACAGCAGAATTTAGTGTTGATGAACCAATTGTGTTAGCTTCCAATCATGTGCCTGATGTCCTTCCTGATGGATGTGAGGTCGTGGGTGGACCTGATAATTTAGGCAAATGGGTTTGCGCTAGTATCTGTTCGCAATGGTGTGGCTGTTGTGAACCAGATCAGCAATTCTGGATATCTGGATGTATAACAGGTCTCGATGTAGAACCTGGCAAGATTATTGCTTGCGATACAAACATTCCAGAAGAATTACCTGTTTGCATTACCAATTCATGGTTAGCAGATAAATATATCACTCTCTGTGTATACGGAGGTTACGAGCCAATCGATGGACAAATTACACTCCTTCAAGATAAGACTGGTAAAGGAGGAGATATTGATATTACTTGGACCAGTGAAGAAACCGATTGCCCATGTGGCGCCGTCATGTGGACTGCACACTTAAGTGTTGCCGATGAAATAGTCCTAGACGCCAATGCTGTTCCAGATGCTGTTCTGGGACCAGATGGGGAACCAATTCCTGGCGTATATATAGATGGACCAGATGACTTAGGTAAGTGGGTCAGTGTTTCTGCTTCAAGCCTATGGCAAGGCTGTACCGAGGCGGATCAGCAATTTGTGTTAATACCGGCACATAAAAGTTTTGTCCCGGAATTCCCAACTCTCGATGAGAGGTACATCGCCAGTTCTAACGTAGCGGTTAGAATGACTTCTCTGCAAGCAAGGATTCTTATCGTTGCTTGCATTTTTCCCTTCATTATAAAATGTATTAATCTTAAATCTGAACTTACTTTGAATTTTTAATTTACTTATATTTCAGATATTTAGTTATTTAGAATTATTAAAGGAGATCTAGGTTGATTTTAAAATTTTTATATATTAAATTTGATCTTTATAACTAATTATAATTTTATGAAATATGATACACTTTTCTTAAGTGGAATTTTCTTTCCTTGAGTTCTATAACTTCACAATAGTTTATTAAAGATTGGTTTGATTTTTTTCACATTTTTGTTCAAGAATTAGAATTTTTCACACAGAATTACGAGTTAATATAAAATATTACCACAAAAATAGATTTTGGATGGAAATTAGACAGTTCAAAACCCTACAATAAAGTAAAGATTTAAATAATAAATTAACATGACTTAAAATTAATATATTAATCTTTTAATAAAAAGGGCTGAATTCATGAATAATAAAAAAAAAATTTTGATTCTATCATTACTAAGCATTTGCTTAATGATCATTTCTGTAAGTATTCAACCAAACATGAATCCTAATAATACGACTGAATATAAAGAAATAATCCTTGAAAATCCTAGGCTCATTGATGATGATATTACAAAAATTAGATTAAAAACTTCAGGAATAGAAAATCCGATTGAAATTAATGGAAGTGCGACCGGCGTTGATGCGAATAATTGGACATGGGCAAAAAATCAATATTGGTGTAGTGGTAATGGCACCTGGGATGATCCTTATATTATCGAAAACTTGAATATAGATGGTGAGTATACGGCAAGCTGCATATCAATTTATGATTCTAAAAATGTCTACTTTACTATTAGAAACTGTACTCTTTTTAATGCAGGAAAAGAATTAGATGGTTATCCTGCTGGAATCTATTTGAGCAACGTAAATAATGGAACAATAAGAGATAATAATTGTTCGAATAACGTTCTTGGAATATACATTAATAATGGGAATAATAATACTATTTTGTCAAATATACTGAATAATAATACATATGCCGGAATAGAATTACGATCTAACTGTAAAAATAATATTATTTCAGGAAATATCGCAAATAATAACTCTTTCTTTGGGATCTCTCTCACAGGTTCTATGACAAAATATTGTGAAAAAAATACGATTTCAGGAAATATTGCATCCAATAACACTAAATATGGAATAAACATTCAATCATGGAGCATACATAATACCATTTCAAGAAATATTGCATCTGAAAACAAGATGGATGGTATCCGATTATATTTACATGGTGATGATAACACCATAACAGAAAATACTGTAAAAAACAACAAAGAACATGGTATTTTTATACTCTCAGCGACAAGTGGGAATACTATTTATAAAAATTATTTCATAGATAATCAACTGCATGCTAGTGTTGAAGAAAGCTCTGATGTAAATTATTGGAATAACTCGATAATAGGAAATTACTGGGACAATTATACAGATGAGGATGGTATTGATGATTATGGAGATGGCATAGGAGATAATGAATATACTTATATTCCTAGTGATACTTATCCCTCCGATCCTAATATGGGACCTAATGATTCTCTTCCAATTTTTGGAGATCCTTTTAATCATGGAGAAAAAATTCATATTGATGGAAATCTCAATTCGGGAAATAATAGTTGGACTTGGGCATCAACAAGGGCATGGTGTAATGGTTCTGGTACAGCAGAATTCCCTTATATTATTAAGAATTTAGAGATCGATGCTGATAGTTCTGGCAGTGGTGTTTTAATTGGAAATTCGAGTAAATATTTAAAGATTGAAAACTGCCTGTTAACTAATTCAGGTTCAGATTCCATGGATGCGGGAATTAAATTAGATAATGTGACTCAAGCACATATATTAGATAATATAATTACCGAAAACAATAACGGGATGATATTACAAAACAATAGTGATGATAATCTAATTTCAAGTAACAGTATAGCAGATAATAATTTAGTTGGTGTAAATATTACAACATCAAATTGTGAATTTAATCAATTTTATAATAATAATTTCTCTGCGAACGGTATACGGCAAGCTAATGATAATGGAACTTATAATTCATGGAATAATACTTTTATAGGCAATTATTGGAGTGATTATGAAGACAAAGATTTGGATGATGATTTTATCGGTGATAAACCATATAACATTTTTGGTTCGGCAGGAAGTAAAGATTTTTTACCAATTTGGGATGATGGTTATACTCCAAATCCACCGAATGATCCGTCTCCTTCAGATGGTGCTAGTGGAGTAATCTTAGATCCAGAATTGAGCGTCGTGGTCTCTGATCCCGACGGAGGTACGCTGGACGTGGAATTTTACAATGCAGATGGTGATATTTTGCTTGGCACCGATAGTGATGTTTTGAACGGCACAACTGCTTCCTTCACGTGGAGTGGAAGGGCAGAAGGCATCACCTATTCCTGGTACGTTGTGGTTGACGACGGCATTGCGACGACGCAATCTTCTACGTGGACATTCACCACCAATCACCCTCCAAACGCCCCGAGCGGTCCAGAATCTCCCTCGCACGGTGCTAGTGGAGTAATCT
>SDNN01000238.1 GCA_004524425.1 Promethearchaeota archaeon | reverse complement strand
TTTTGTACATTTAATGTTTAAATCACAATCAAAAAATGCCTTAGCTGATGATGAAGAGCTAATAAAAGAAATTAAATATTGCCTTGAGGCAATTGGAAGGAGGTTGAGAGCATACCTTAATAGAAAAGCTACTCAGCGCAGAAAAGAAAAGCGAGCGAGTTTAATTGAAAAGTACATTCCAATGTTTGTGAATAGCGTGTATAATATTGCTTCTCATCATAATGGTCATCAAGATGAACTAGATAAGAAAGAACTAGAGTCATTAATGCGAGAAGCTATAGGAATAAAACCAACTGAAACTCCAGAGAAAGTCGTTAAAGAAAGAGAAAAAACAAAAGCTATTAAAAAGGACGTAGAACTGAAGAGAACAGAAATAGTTGAAGTCAAGGAATTGCCAGAGGACGTATCTAAAGTAAAATCTGTCAAGGATATCAAGAACTTAACGGTAAGTGAGTTAAAAGACTTTGCTCAAGAACAAGATCTTGAAATTCCAAGCCAGGCAAAAAAGGATGATTTAATAAAAATTATTGAAAAATCAGTTGTTATAGAAAAACCACCAGAAGTAGAAACAAAAAAGCAGGTTATCGAAGCGAAAGGTGAAGAAATTGAGAAACCTAAACCTTCTCAAAAAGTTAGCAAAACGGTATCCAAAAAACCAGTTGCTAAACCTAAACCAAAACAAACAAAACTACCAATTATAACTACTGAAAGAATTCTACTGGCACTTAATAAAGATGAATGGCAAACAATAAAACATTTAATTTTTAAAATGCGCATTAAAGATATGATGGATGCGCGTTTCTTGCAAATTAAACTTAAAGAGTTAGAGCGTAAAGGTAAGGTATTAATGGATACTAAAAAAGGGAAAAAACACTGGAAATTAAAATAATGGGTGCTTAAATTGTCAAAAAACAAAACAAAACAAAATTGGGATCTAAAAGCTACGAAGGCTTTATTTAATGAGTATTTAGAAAAAAGCAGTGAAAGAAGGGATATTAAACTTCCAGAAGATACAATAAAAATAGACGATTTGGCAAGAAAGAAAACTATGAATAGAATCTACGAAATAGTAGATGATATAATCGAAAAAATTTATGCATCTGGAAGACCCTCTATTGAATTACCATCTAGAACTAGTTCAAATATAATCTGGGATGAGGAAAATGATTTATTATTGTTAGGTAAACAAATCATGGAAAAACAATTTCATTCTCTTACCAGTGTCGCTGATATTACACGGTTGATGAGAGTTCTTGAGATAGTTAATGAATTACTTCTTAAAGACATACATGCCACTAAGCGTGAGATTTTTTATACCGACGTAAAGTTGTTCAGAGAACAAAAAAATAGTGATAAAAGCATAGAAGATGTTGCTACCATGTTATATACAACCAGAAATGCAACTCATGTAGTAGCAGCACCTAAAGGAACATGTGTTGGAAGATTACGTATTCGCGATAGAAATGATATTATTGATTTGGAAGGTTTAGGAAGCGGGGGGTGGACCATATCCCCGATGCTCGATAATATTGAAATCATAGAATCAGATGCGGAATTCATTTTGGTTATTGAAAAGGACGCAGCTATGATGAGGCTGGCAGAAGCAAGGTTTTGGAGAAGATATCCTTGTATTTTATTAACCGCTCAAGGAGTTGGAAACGTGGCAGTGAGAATGTTTTTAAAACGTTTAAGCAAGGAACTCAATCTTCCTGTGTTCAGCTTAGTTGATAGTGATCCTTATGGGCATTATATTCATTCTGTTTATCTTAGAGGTTCTAAACGGTTAAGTTATGAATCACCGTTTCTCGCCACTCCGAACATAAAACTTTTGGGAGTATTAACGAGAGATTTGGATGCATACAAGATTCCTAATGAAGTTAGACTTCCGATGAATAAGACTGATATGAAACGTACCAAGGATTTATTAAACGAAGATTTTGTGAAAAAGAATAAACAATGGGAGGAGGATCTTAAATTGGCCTTGAAATTGAAGGTTAAAGCAGAAATACAAGCTTTCTCATCCCATGGATTTGAATTTCTAACGGATCAATACATACCTGAAAAACTTTCGACGGGGGATTGGATATGAGAATGTTTCATAAAAAAGATGGTGGTGTGGTTCAATTAATAGGTAAGGAAAAAATGCAAGAATGGCCAGTGGAATTGCCACTTATCTTTGTTGAATATATACGAGATAAACAATTAGATACATATGGAGATAATAAAGTCAAAAAGGAAGTTTCTGATTATCTTGATGAAATTCTCGCAGACGTTGCCATTCCCAGACTTTTATCGGTTCTAGAAGGAGATGATCAAGAAGAAATTGTCACAGCACTTAGACGAATTGAAGATCTTTCAAAAAAAAATATTGATTTAGTAAAACCCATAAAGAATTATCTGCAAAACTTGCTTAAAAACAAAAATAAAGAAATTGTAAAACTGGCTCAAAGTATATCAAGCAATTTTGAAAAAGCGGAAAGAAAGAAGGAGCTTGCTAAAAAAAGAAAGAACATGAGGGAAAAGGAGAATTTATTTCTAGAGGGAAAAATTAGCTCAGAAGAATATGCCAAGTCAAGAAAAGAATATTTAACTTTAAAAGAATAATTATATTTCTTATGAATTGGAAAACCGAAAAAAACTCTTTTTATAAATTTATCATCGAAAACAATGTTATTGGATTGTTTGAAAAACCAATCAAATTAAAATCAGGAAGATTATCCTATTGGTATGTAAACTGGAGAAATATAGCAGAGGATGTGTTTTTGACTGATAAATTGACCGATTACATAATAGCATTTATTGAATTTTTAAAATTAAAAACGGATTGTATATATGGAGTTCCGGAAGGGGCTACAAAATTGGGTATCATAAGCCAATATAAGTGGGCACAAAAACAACCGGATTACGATAAGGGGATATATCGGTTAGCAATGGGAAGAGCTCAGCCTAAAGGACATGGTGAACCAAAAGACCAAAACTATTTGGGAATTCCTCGAGGTATGGTAACAGTCATAGAAGATACGCTCACCACCGGAGAGTCTTTGTTGAAAACATTAAATAATTTAAAAATATCGAATATAAAGATTGCCGCGGCTATTTGTTTGACAAACCGAAATGAATTAAGAGATGATGGTAAAAATATTGAACATATTTTCAAAACTAAGGGAATTAATTTTTATTCCATGAGTAATGCCGTTGAGCTATTACCCATGGCATGTCAAAAACAAAAGCCAGCTCCTGAAATAAAGAGGAATATCGAGGAATACTTTGATAAATATGGAGTTAGAAAAATTAGTCTAAAATAGCTATTGAAAAATTAATTTCTTATGCTTGAAAGCTATACGCTTTTATTCTCTCTGAGATAAAACTTTCTCCACTCTTTTATAATTTTATGGATTTTTTTGAATAAAATGAGTTCAGATCGATTTAACCTTTTTTCATCCTCTAAGGATAATTGACTTTTAGACATTCTTAACAATTTCAATAACCTTGAATCCAAAAGGTGAACAAAATAAGAATTATAATTATCTAGAAATTGATAGGGTTTCTTGCCGTTTTCTACTTCTTCTTTCATAAAAAAACGATATTCCTTGATTTTATCTAGAAAAAATTTGTTCTCTTGTTCTACTAACTTGTCATTATCTCTTTCAGTTATGGCAAAACGTTGAAGATCAACATTATCACATTTTTCATTGGATGCAACTTTTAGAATGTTATTTTTTATAAATATCATCGCAATGAATAATTTTAATTTATATTTCTTACCTCTTTCAAATGGTCCTAAAGTTTCTCCCAGCAAAGAAAATCCCTTGTAATCTTTAATGCATTCAGCATGAATCTCTTCGTTTTTGAAAATAAAATTTATCCGTTTTAGAGAATCAACTAGTTCATTTTCAATTTGATTCAAATTTCTAATTCACGACTGTTTTAAAAAATAAATTAATTTAATATATTATAGTATTTTTAATAAAAAATAAGATATCTATTAAAATTTTAATAGCTTAATATTTGAATGAAAATCTTGATATCACAATCCAATCTCATAGAAGATTTTTTTGGAAATAATGTTTCCATTTCTCTATTCATAATTTTTCT
>SDNN01000048.1 GCA_004524425.1 Promethearchaeota archaeon | reverse complement strand
CGGCAGGATTGGACAGGGCACTGATCCCCATGATAATTAATGTCTCATCCGAAAGCCTGAAACCATTTTAGAGATAGAACAAGTTAAATCTGTAGACCTTCTTTTAAAGATTCAAATAGTGATAAGTTTGATCATGGGATCTATTCTCGTCTTCTTGATTGGAATAATTACCTTGTACTTATTTATTGTGTGGTCAATATTCATTGGGTTAATATACTTTATCCTGTTTTTGAAGGGCAAAAGCTTTGTTGGCATAATAGCAAATCCCAAAATAGAACAGAATTAAAGTAATTTTAGAAATCATAGTTCTTTAATTTTAAGGATAAAGAATTCGATTAAAAACAAATTAAAAAAATGATGATTTAAAATTGGTTTTAATTCTTTTTCTAAGATTTCTATCCGTAAGGATCTTCTCCAATTGGTACTTCCTCCGTTGATTCCTCAAGATGAGGGGCCGCGAGAATGAAACCGATGATTAATACTAAAATTATCCATATCACGAAGATGATAATAAACACGACCAAACAGAAGCTGAAGGATTCTCCAAGTTCTTTATCATATAATTTACTAGCTAAGAATCCACCGATGATGATATTGATAACCAAGGCAATTACCAAGAAAGAAAACCATCCAATGATAACATTTACGATTAACCATACAACATTTAAAATGAGAGCAGGTTTAATGCCGCCCTCCCAATCCTTCTTTTTTGCCCACAATAAGGTAATCAGTAGACCAGGAATGAATACAATAAATGCAGAAATGACAGATGCTATTGCCATGGCTTCTAAAACTTTGTCATTAATTTCTTGAAAAAGCAAAATTTCACACCTCTATAAAGGTTTTAGTGATTAAAATTAGATTTAAATGACTATATAATGATTATGGTTCTCTAATTATTTCAAAAAAGACTAGACAAATTCTTTGGACGTTTTAAAACTATTTTTTTTATTTTTATCACGCTCAATATAAATTATATATGGGAAATCCTTAAATGTACTGAAATTTAGGATTATTTTATGAAGTCATTAATTATATATAATACAAAGTCAGGCAATACAGAAGAGCTTGCAAACAAAATGAAGACACTACTTGAGCAAAATGGTCATTCGACAGATTTATATAGGGACAAGGATGTAAGAGCTCAAATCAAAGAACAGGAGAATTTTTTTGAGCCTTATGATCTCTTATGCTTGGGTTCATGTACACATGCAATGAGCGCTGCAAGATCATTTAAAAAGTTTTTAAAGAAGATTCCTCAAGAAGACTTAGTAAGTAAAAAGCTCATTTGTTTCGGGACTTCTGGGGGTCCAAACATGTGGAAGAAAGCTTGTGAGAGCATTAAAAAGAAAGTTCCAGGAATGCAACACATCGGAGATATAGGCTGCGTGGAAAAAGAAAACGATCAAGCTATAAAAGAATTTGAAACTCTCATGAACACTTTATAGATTATCATGGCAAATTAAATGTTAATTTCTAAAATTTTAATTCTAAGCAGCAATCTTTGAATATTTTATTCTTCTGGTTGTCAGCTCATTTTTCTTTTTTACAAAATTGTTTTTCATGATAGAAGGTAGAACAAGTGTATTAATTCTTAAAATTTATAAATACCCATAAGATTAGGGATATGAAAAAATGAGTGATTTAAAAGAGAAGATAAAATTAAAACTCATGTGCCCTTATTGCAAAGCAAGCTTTAAGAAGGAAGTAGAATATAATAAAAAGGCTGGTTTATCTACTGTTTTGATAAAGGAGCATCCTAATAGCCAAGAATGCCCTCCATTCGTTGCTTTTATAGATAACAATGGTAAACACCGAGGAAGCCAAAAAATTGATAGTATTGAACAAGATATAGCTAATGATAACGCTTTATTAGAGAATGCACGGAACCGAATAAATGAGCTCAAGGAAACTTTACGATTTTATCATTTAAAAATGCCTCGCAAGGGGGGGAGAGGTTTCGAATACACAGTTGCCAACGTGACCGACAGAGCATTCATGAGCACACCAACTTATACCGCACTTGTCGATTTTTTGTCATTGAATGAGGAAAATAATAGCTTTGGAATAATTACATTAGAAAAAAATCATGATTTTGAAGGAGGGTTGTTGACTTATGGGAAGTATCTTGGAATGATATATACCATATTTTGGGAAGACCAAAACTCACTTCAAGACAAGACTTTTGATGACTTGAAAGGATATGCCAATTTAACGGTCGAAAAATTGTTGGATATATACGAATTGACCGATTTCTTTTTCTGAAAAAAAAGAAAAACCCCGTGCTTTTTTGAAAGGCTGGTAATATAATTTTTTCAAATTATATTTTTCAAATAAAACTATGATATTGATCTTTTAAAATATGATCTCTTTAAACTATAGATAGATGAAAATCAAATTTATTATACACCAACTATATAAAAAATAAAATTTATGAGCGATATTCATCAAGAAAATTAAAAAAATTAATTTTTTTTAGAAAAGCATAAACATGTTCATCTTAATTCTCTTTCGGGATTTAGATCAGCTCTTGTGAAAAAATCTTCAATTTGATCAAAGGTTAGCTTTTTTTCTTCAACCATCTGTCTTATTAACTTATATGCCCCGCATTCATATTCTCTTTCCCAATATTCCTGGTCTTTGGCATAAAAATTGCATTTATGGCATACAGCATTTATTAACTTTCTATTTAATGGACTTATATCATCTTCCGTTCTTAAAATTTCATGTTTTTTAGCCATGATAGATCATAGTTTAATATATTATTTCAATTTTCCAAATTGATAACATTTATATGAATCCACACCACATACATCTCCAGTTTGTTTAAAGCCCCTATACCGACAGCCACCCCTACAATCATCAATGTATTCACAGTTTAATTCAGAACATTTTAAATCCTTCAAACACCAATTTAAGTCTTTTTGAATTCTCTTCCAGCTTTCCTTGAGTCCAAGTTCAAATACATTTCCTGGGCTCTGTTCAGTAAAAAATCCGCATTTGGTTACTACACCATTTACATCAATGGCCATCAGGTGGGGTCCACAGGCATAATCAAAGGATCCCCCTTCAGATTCAAATATCACACCCCATCCATAATCCCTTAAAATTTCTCCACCTTCTTTTGGTGATACTTCATATTTTTTTCGGATCTGTTCTGGTGTTGCTTCATCAAAAGTGGGAATATCAATGGACCAATTCTTTATCTTTCCAAGCGAATTAAGAAGGTCACGCATTTCTTCAAATTCCTTTATATTTTGCTTATGCACCATGGTGTTAATCGATACAGCAATATCGTTCTTTAATAATATCTTTACTGCGTGAATGACATCTTTGAAACAATCAGCATTTCTAAAATCGTCATGTGAAGATTCTAATCCATCTAAACTTATGTATATTTCAACATTATTTTCTTTCAATAATGCTAAAATCTCCTTATTTTCATTTATTAACGTGCCATTTGATAGGATTACTTTTTGCAAAGGCATGTCCTTGAGAAAGTTCAAGAGCTCCTTTAATCGGGAATACATGAAAGGTTCGCCTCCTGTCAATATGAGTCTTATTCCTTGGAGTTCATGGAATTCTTTAACAATTGTTTTCAATTGGTCTAGTGGAAAATCAATGGGGTTCTTGGCTGTAATGTAACAATGCTTGCAGGTTAGGTTGCATTTTTCTGTTATGTTTATCATCAAGTTTTTCAAATAAGGCTCCATAAATGGATTAGTTTGAGGCAAGTTAACGTGATCGATGGATGTGATCGAGGCATCCTGAATTTTTATTGTACTGCTTGTTAGTACCTTTAATTCATGAAAAGTGTTCATCGCTTCTCTCACTTCTTCATGTTTATTCGCAGGATATTTTTTTAAAATATCTTGTACCGATGTTAATCCATCTATCTGTTTTAAAATTGAATAGGCTTCATCATCAATGATATATGATTCATCGTTTTTCAAGTCATAGATATTTACTTCTCCATATCTCCTCATAACCACGTGCTTCGGTACATATGGATAAAATAACGGATTCATGCAAGGTAATAAAACGCTATAAAAATAAAAATGTTGAGCTAATAAATTAAAAAGAAATAACAGCAATACTTTTCATGCCTTCATTATGATAAAACAAGGAAATTTTAAAACCTTTAGACATCCAATTAGGTCAAAATAAAGGCTAACAAATGATCGAAAATCTAAAGTATGCAAACATCATTAATAAAAAAATTAAGGAGTTAAATTCATAGAATTAATAGTCGAATGAATTATTATGATCAATTATATAATCTTAATTAGGAAATTAAAATGTCTGAATATGATTTAAAAGGTAAGATGGGAAAATGGGGTCCTTTTGAAGAGAAGGAGTCCAAATGGGTTTTATTTACCGTTGGTAATCCTTACGAGGGTCATGGTTTAGCTTTACCTCGCAATATTGATGATCTCCACGCTAAAAAGGCAGCAAATGTCTTGGAATTTACAACAGGTCAACGCTACGTTGCTCATATTCCTTACACTACGGATCGATGTGGAGATGTTGCAAAGGAATGGTCTCCATATTATATTCCTTGGGACGAATTTTATCAAAAATCCATCTCATTCATGAAATACTTTATAAAGTTAATAAGGGGAAGAGGTGAAGAGGTTTCAAGAGTCATGTTAATTACGGGACATGGGGGAAATGGAGGTTTACTGGAACGGAAGTGTCAAAAACTCATTCGAAGCGAATTAGATGTTTCAAGATTTATAGCTGTTACTGCTTTAGTAACCAGAAAGGAGGCGGGTTTAGTAATAGAAGAGGTAAAGAAATTAGCAAAGGAGTATATGAAAATTAACGGTGCTCAATATGGTTGCAATACAGCTGAAGAATTAGCAGATTTTTTCACAAAAATATTATTATCAGCAGGACACGCCTCACATACAGAATATAGCTTAGCTGCTGCATTGGGAGTCTGCGATATGGAAAAGGTTGCATTTATGAATCGCGCACTAGAAAAAGATTTTGAAGATGCTCTAAAGAAATGGCCTCCTATTGGTGGATTAGGGGGTTATTTGTTAGCGGGAGGGAAATATACTGAAGCTTTAGGGACCAAAGAGAACGATAAATTTGGGCTATGGAATTGTTTAAATGGTCTAAAAACGCTAAACGACGGTAAATTAATAGTTATTCCAGAATTAGGTGAATTGATTTATCGATTAAGTGTAGAAACTAAAACAGAACTAATCAATAAATATTTGTAAATATTATTTTTTCAAGGATCTCTATCTTATCTTTTTTTATCGATTAGCAGGAGAGAATATTCAATAATATTAAATTTAAAAAAAAAGCACTTAAAATGTGTTAAGTGCTGTTCTTAGTCATTTGTTCTAATTTAGAAGACTTTTCAGCATGTAAGAGGAGAACTTTCTTTTGTACTTCTTTTAAATATTCTCCTTTCAATGGATATAGTTGAAGAATAACAACTTCTATTAATAACGCAATTCCCGGAATTAACCCCATAAATAACCTTATAGCTAAGAAGACTTCAGCTGGTTGGTTTAATATTGCTTCTCCTCCCGTACGTGGGATAAAATTAGCCCATGCAAGCAACGCCACAGGTATGACTAAAGCGACAGATTGAGCTGGTTTAGTAACTAAAGCATTCATCCCAAAATAAACTCCTTCTCGTCTTACTCCCGTGTGCAATTCATCCTCGTCCGCTACTTGCCCCCACATAACAGTGGTAAGAACCAATGGTCCCGTTAATCCAAATCCCGCTAGTGAAAGGCATAGATATATCAAATATGTGGGAACAAAGGTCAATAGAACCAAGCCAGTCCCTCCAATCAAAAGAAGTATCTGATCCGCTCTCACGACGCCAAATCTTTTGCTCATTTTTGGTGTTATCCAGATTCCCAGTATTAAAGGAAGAAATAAAAATACCAATAAAATGAGCGATGAATCTTGCATTACATAATCCGCCAGGTAAAATAGGGATCCCAAGAGTAGAGATTGAATGAAAATGCTCATGAAGTTTGCCGAGACAAGCGTGAGAAACGACTTATTTTTAAAAGTATATTTAATAGAGTCGATGAACCCTAGTGGTTTATCTACTTTAGTAAACTCGGGTCTTTCCTTGAATCTATAAGTAGTATAAATAATGCAAGCCATTCCAAAAATTCCAACCCCTATCATGGCCATTCTAAGTGGTAGAAGTTCTGACTCGTGCCTAAACATTTCTGGAATAACAAATCCTAAAATCATCCCCAATAATGTAAAAAAAGAACCAAACACCTGCAAATAATTTCGTTCTATTTCAGATTCAGAGACTTCCGGTAATAAGGCACAAAATACCAGAAAAATAATAGTGTAGGCGGTATCATAAAGAAGAGTTGTTACCAGCATCCATGCAAATATGACTATTGGACCACTTCCCGCAGGCGCAAACCAAATTAATATAAAAAATAAGGCCAAAAATGGAGCCGTATATCGCATAAAAGGTATTCGGCGCCCTTTTTTTAATTTAGATCTGTCTGACATAATGCCAAATAAGGGATCATTTATCGCATTCCAGAGAGCGTATATAATAGATACGAGGTATATTAATCCAGCGTATTGAACCATTCCTAAATAATCAGTGTAAAATATGGGTAATAATGAGGCGTATATTCCGTTTATTATCGAACCACCGAAACTTGCCAAACCCCAAGAAATTCTTTGAGAAGTACTAAATGTTGGTGGGGTTTGAACTTTTGCTGTGGGCATCTTATTATCATTATCCATTAATTCATATCCCCTTTATAAATTAATATCCGTTATTTCAGATTTAATAGTTATATTAATCTCTACTTTAGTCTTTTTAAGGTTATTTTTCTTCTGAAATTAATAAAAGATATATAGAAATTGAATAAAACAAGATAAACTCTAAAATCTCACCCTCTCAAAAAAACAAATAAAAAAATGTTTAGTTATTTATAAAGGATTAATTCAACTCTAAGACAAAAATTAGGGTATAAATGAGTATGAAACAAGAAAATACAATCTCCCTTCCCCTTCCCTAATTTTTAGCGTTTGATACAAAATTGACGGATTTATGCTAATTTTATTATACACGCTATACTTTAATATTTCTGCTTTAATTAAACATAAGAGAGAGAAATGATAGCTTTTATATAATGTCTAAAAATTAAGGATTTAAAATAATTAAATAAAAAAAATAGAGAAAAATTGTTTAAATTTAACAGCCGCCTCCGCACTTACAAATGCAGCCTCCACCACATTTGCAACTTGAAGACACGCAGCCGCCTCCACATTTACAGGCAGCGCTAACTTTCTTTTCTTTCTTTACAATTTTCATTTTTATCAGTTTTTTAACTGTATTAAGTTAATTATAACATACTGAATATTTAAACTGTTTGGTTATATTTTACAGTATGACAACATTCTGAGCCAGTATTATTATCTGGTAAAATATATTGCTCCAAAGTGGGTATGAAAAATTTCTAGTATAGTATGATCAATCAGAATACTTACTAAATTGTAAAAGTAAGTGACATTTTTCTCAATGAATTAATCTTTTTGAATCACGAAATTTATGATTTATTAGACGAATGTTTTTTTTCTTGAGGTCACTTTAGAGTTAGATAATGATGATTTTAAAATTTTTAATTAGTATTTTTCAAGAGGATCCCATCGCAGGAGATGATTCTCCAGCGAACTACATACTTGATCGAATAACGGGATATGGAAGTACCTTGTTTTTCACGACACTGATAATAATTCTCTGGTTTTTAAGCGGCATAATTCTAGCATATATTATTTTTCGAGACTTGAAAAAGCGAGAAGCAGTCGGAAAACCTTATGTGATCATTACTCTCTTTACCAGCATCATTGGATTCTTAGTATACATTATAGTAAGATACAATGAAAAATGTGCATTAGAGGAAAATGAAGAGGCTTGCTTATTAGATGAGGAAGACTATTGATCATTACAAAAAATCTAATTTTTTTAGCGATTTTTTAATTAAGAAATCAAAAGTGTAGAAAATTCATATCATTAATAGATATAAGTTCATCTTGCTTTCATCTTGCTTTTATCTTGCTGATTAATCCTTATTCTTATCCTTTGTAATGAAGAGATATTCAATTGTCTTATATAAATCTTCTTTAAAATCATCAAAACCATCTCCTGTTAAGGCAGAAATCTCATGATAATTCATGTCGTGAGCTCTTGCGAACTGGAGGGCATGATTTTTGTCTACAGTTCTATTAAGTGAATCAATTTTGTTTGCAATCAAGAATTTCTCCACTTTTGCAGATTCTGGTAATAGTTTTATCCAAGATTTTAAATTCATGAAACTACTATACCTGTCAACAGAAAACATGAATATAATCACCGTAGCACCTTGAAAAAAATCGTCTAAAAGTTTTCTAAATTGGTCTTGACCCCCTAGATCCCAAAGTTGACAATCGATTGGAACATAACTTTCCACGATCATGCTGTGAAAATCTACTCCTGGAGTCATTTCTATTTTGCTACTCACTTTGAACTTACCAGATAATCTTTTAGCTATGGTAGTTTTACCAACCGCCCCATCTCCACCTATGACAACTTTGAGGGCGTTTTTTCTGATGTAATCTTGAATTTTCATTGAGAAGTTTTATTTTTAATAATTGAAAAACGAATCTAAGATTCTAATTTTTATTAAAAAGTTTAAACTCATTTTAATATTTTTTTGTTGTTCAATAATGAAAAATTTCTCTTCTTTTATCTGTTTTTCGTTTAAAATAAGTGTTAAAAACCCGCGAAAAAAAGTTCAAAACAGCTTGATTTAGATTTTAATTATAAGATTATATCCAGTGAGAAATGAGAAATTGTTAAAAAAACCTGATTTAATTTCTAAATTTTGTATCATGAATCATTTTTAAAAATTTGTGCTATAGTAAGAATTAAATTTTCCTTGAATCGTTGAAACCCCTCACAACTTGATAGCAGATACTTCAAAATATTCCATGTTATTGTTCTTTACCAGATCTTCAGCTTCTTGTTTGCCTACCGCTCTATCTTCATAATCAAATTTTTTTTTGCTTTGAAATAAATTTTATTGAATTATAAATTTTATTGGGAACATGAACCAAGGGACTAAAATGAGTAAAAATATAATTTTTATAATATTGATTATCATCATGTTCTAAAATATTTCTAAAAATCAATAAGATGTCTCTAATTTTTTTTATAAAATCATCAACAGTTAATATAAAAAATTATACTATCAAAGATATACCTGGATCTTCGGGAAGATTAGATGTGATTTCTCGTTGCATATTGGCGGCACTATTAAGAAATAACGATTTTGAAGATAATATTCAGATTTGGGTTTTTTTAGAAAAACTGGGAACGTATATTTTTGATACGAAACTTTTAGATTATAATTCCTTTCCAAAAAATGAGTTAAAATTAACTGAATACTTCGTTGATTTAATTAGAAAAAAAGAAGAAGGTACGGAAATTGAAGACAATCCTTTAAATCGAGTAAAATCCTCATACATGACGATCTTCGAAGCTTTAAGGTATTTTTTAAAAATTGATGCTAAGGCATTCATTTTAAACGAAAATGGTGAGCATTCTTCAAATTTCTTGCACAAAATAAAAAATAACAAAATGAATTTTGTATTTGTTATCGGAGATCAAAGTGGAAACCTCATTAAATCTAAAGGTTTGAGGGACATGAAGCTTCCAAATGTATGTTTAGGAAATAAATCTTATTTAGCATCCTCGATTATAAGATTAATTAAGCTATTGGTAATTTACTAATTTATCATAAATTTTTTATGAAAACCAATTTTTAAGATATTAATCCAAATCAAGGACGTGTGGGATTTAGAAGAAAATTGAGCGCTTTTGAAGGATTAGAGAAGAGAAAGCATCAAAGAGATTTTTTAGAGAATATAATTAACAGACCAGTTGATTTTTTAATCAAGCACGACATAAGTCCAAATATATTAAGTTTTGTGGGTTTAACTTTATCAATAACAGCGGCTATTCTTTTAATTTGTGGGATATTATATTATTCGATATACATATCGTGGATAATACCTTTTTTGATATTCTGGGCAGGAGCTTTTGACATTTTTGACGGAGAAGTAGCAAGAAGGACAAACACGGTCACAAAATCAGGTGCATTCCTTGATTCAAATTTAGACAGGATTTCAGACTCCGTGCTCATTTTGGGATTGATTTATGGTGGATTTTTTGACTTTATTTTGGGATTTATCATTCTTTTTTTGGTGATCATGATTTCATACATAAGATCGAGGGCAGAAAATGAAGGAGTGAACATGATTGGAGTTGGAAGAATGGAAAGAGCAGAAAGGTTATTATCTATATTAGGAGCGATTATCCTTGATGCTTCTTTCTATTATATGACTCTATTAATCCTTGGCTCCCCCATTACTATTTTAATACCTCATGTTACTCGGATTCCTGTAACTCCTATATTTATAATTTTTATCTCATTATTTTTCATTTCACTCTTATATACAGTAGCCCAAAGAATAATTCATACATATAAAAATTTAAAATTCAGTGATAAAAAGGAGGCAATATCTTATGATCTTCCATCTGAGTGAATGGTTTTACAATTTTCACTTTCGATGCTGGTGAATAATATTGTTAAATTTCTCAATAGAATAAAGAATACTATTTCAATTGCATGAAGAGTAATAATGTTCTATTCCTCAACTAATTCACAAAAATTATTAGATTGGATTCTAATTCACGTGGTATGTTTTCTTTGCAAATATCCCACTTAATAGCAATTGCTTTTATTAATTTTAAAATTTTAAACTTTAGAATAAAGCTTTTAAATCTCTTCGCTTTTTATTTCAAGAATAAATTATTTAAAGTGTTTTAAATTCATTTCTTTAAGGATAAGAAGTTAAATCAGAATTATAGAAAAGGAGGTTTTTAACATTCCAAAGAAAAGAAAATCAGGTGGCAAAACTGGCAGTAGCAAGGGAAATTACAACAAAGTACAATGCAGCAAATGTGGTCGATTTGTACCAAGAAGTAAAGCGAAGGCAGTAACACGAAGGACAAATTTAGTTGATTCAAGGATGTATGGCGAATTAAAGAAAACGGGAACAGTAATCTTGGGAGGAGAAACTAAAAAATACTATTGTATAAGTTGTGCCGTTCATAGTCATCAAGTAAGTCAAAGAGACAAAAATTTGCGTAAAAGAAAGTAAGTTTGCATTGATTAAAGTAACTCCTTTTAATCAATATAACTCTTTTTTATGCCATTTCTGATTTAATTTAGAATTTTCGGTTTATAAAGATTTATGTAATTCGGATGAGTAATTCTAACCTATTAAAGATTTAATTTCTTAAAAAAAGAAGGTAAGGTGTATACTATCTCCACCATTTCTTTCTTTGTAGGTTCGATGATTGCCCGTATTAAGTATTCATCCTTTAATTCATCATCAGGCTCATAAATTTTTACTTTACTGTTAGAATTCAATTTAAGAGAGTAGTTTTCAGCAATTCCAACAATATTTTCATCTGTTTTGACTAATAAACCTAATAATCCCAGTTCATAATGAGAAACAATGAACATAATCCTATTTTGGTTTTTATTTTCAATTTGTTCAAAATGCACCACCTCTAAATAGTCTTCTTTAAGTTCTTTGGGTAATTTTGAAAAAGGAATGATCTTACGCTTTCCTGAGATATATGGAAAGGGAGTATAGAATAAAATATTAAAGCTTGAAATCTTTTTAATCTGTTCATTATATTTTTCTACATCCTTAACGGAATAAGCTTTGTCAAGTAAAACATCTAATTTATCGACTACAATATCTTCAGCAGAATATCCATCCAGGACCGTTGCGATATAGGCTCTTTTTAATTTTTCAATCAAGATATCACTTTTCATTTTTAACTTATAATCTATGCTTATTTCAAGAGCTTCGTTATAAAGATTGGCTGCCAATTGTGAATGCCCTAAAGCTAAGAAATAATCTCCCAATTCGGTGAATACTACTATAGCATCTAGGAAATTTTTCTCTAAATCCATTTCTGAAATCTCATGCATTATATTCATTGCTGTAGCTTGATCTTCTCCTTGGATATATAAAGAAATTGCCTTCCCGATGGAACATTTCAATTTTAATTTCTCATCTTTATAAATTTCCGCAAGTTCTTCTGTAAAATTATATTGTTTAATTGCATTTTTATATAATCCATGGAATAGCAAAATCAAGGCTTTTAAATAATTTAATGTTAAACAGGTTTGAAAATTGTGAATAATAGTTGAGAATAAAGCAGCTCTTTCAAGAGAATCAATTGCAGGGTTAATTCTTCCTAATGACACTAGGAGAAAAGATCTAAGAAATTCAGTTTTAGAGATTTCTGAACAAATTAACTGTTCAACAATCTCGTAATTTCTTTTTTTATCCAATTTACCAGCAGCTAATTGTAATAATGATACCAAAAAACCATTTCCTTTTTTAAGAAACCCAACTGCTTGTTTTGATTCATTTTTTACTATTGCATCTCTCGCACGCTTGATATATTCTCTTGATATCTTTAAATTTTCTAAAAAATTAACGATATCCATAATTTGTTCTTCTTGACTGGTAGGAAGGCTCTGACCTTCAATGTATTTCTCAGCAGCCTCTATTTCTTCAGCGTATTTGGAAGCGCCTATTTCAAATTTGACAGAACCAGGCTTTTCCTCTAAATATTCTGTATCTCTGGTTATTATAGAGCTTTCAGTCACGCTAACTGCTCTCTCAATTAGCCATGTTATTTTGTCTTCAGCAGGATATATTTTTGAGCGCTCAATCATATACGAAAGAGTATAATTTAAACTCCTCTTCCAAACATTCTTGAAATAATTACGCAACTGCTTATTTGAGGTTGATCTATGAATTTTTAACAAAAAACTTGAAAGAGAAAGTGAATTCAATTTACCATGAAAAATTAAATTAGAGTTCTTTACTAATTTGAAATCATCTGAAACAAGATGCATGGTCTTCTCCTCATTATTTTTTAATAATTTTCGAGCAAGAGCCAAAAGTGAAAGATCAGGATCTTGTGCCGGAAAACGGATTCCCTCCTTAGTTAAAAATTCTTTAACTTCTTTAATTTCTGAGTCGGTTATATTTTCAACGTTTATAATCGTTTTGAATTTATCTCTAAAAGTCTGAGGCGCTCTAACCTCATTAAAAACAACTTCCGTTATATGATAATCAAATCCTAAATTTTTTGATGCCTTGCTTAAATGTCCTAAAATATCTCGGGCTTTAATTGAATTCATGCAAATAAAAAAATTGGCATCAAATATTATGGTCTCATTTTGGAGTGGCATATATCTACGAGCAAAATTTAAATTGTATAGAATGGTTCTAATTAAGTATATTAGACTGCAAAATATAATAATATTTATTAATTGAATTATAGGAAATCATTATTATTAAGTAAGACCTACATGAATTCCTTCTATTAGATATTTGATTTCTCCCCTATTTAATTATTATATTTAAGTTACCAGAGTCATGGTTTTAAATGAAAATAATTAGTCTGATTGGGTATTCAGGATCGGGAAAAACGACCTTTATTTTAAATGCATTAAGCATGTTAAAGAAAAAATTGAATTATAATATAGCAGTCATTAAAAACATACATGAACATCAGATTGATAAAAAAGGAAAGGATTCTTATTTATTCACTGAACATGGAGCTTCTTACGCCATAACTAAAAACATACTTAACGAAACGACAATATTTATTAAAAAAGAAATTAATATTGAAAGAATCAAAAAATGGTTGGAAGCGGGTCCATTTGAAGTCGATTTAATCATTACTGAGGGATTTAGAGATATTAATTATCCAACAGTCTTATGCCTGAAAGATTTTGGCGAATTTGAATCACAATTAAATGATAATGTAAAAATGATTTCTGGGTTAGTAGCTTTAGAAGAAAAACCCATTAATGAGGAGATAAATATTCCAATAATAAATATTGAAACTGATTTTGATAAATTTCTGAAAATTTTTAACTTAAAATAGCTTTCTATGGGCTTATTTGTCTACAATCCAAAATTGAGCAATTCGATCGCAAGCAAACTTAAGTTCTTTTGAAATCTTTTTATCTTGGGGTCTTAGATCCTTCATTAAATATTCATTTATAGTTTTATAGATTTCTTTACTATTGGATTTATTCTTAATAGCACCTCTAATATTCTGTATGAAATTGTTCAAAGGGATGATAATTTCATTAATAATCCACTCTTCAAAAAATTGAGCAGTAGAAAAGGTTTGTAAATTATACATCGTGAGAAATTTTGTTAGGTCTTTATCAGAATAAAAGTATTTTTCAGGGATATTGACATAATTTTTTATTTCCTCATTTAATTTATCTCTATAAATGCTTAATAAATATTCTGGCCAAATGTCGTCTGAAAAGTTTATCTCTTGAAAAATGAAAAGCTCTAGTACTCTTAGGGCAATGTTTTTTCCTACATATCTCCCCCTGGGATCAATAAAATTTTTAGAAGCATCTTTTAAATTTTCTCTAAGAAATATTTTATCTACTAATACGTATAACATCCTAGATACATGGTCAACAATGATGTTAAATGTGAATGGTTCATTCTTTGGATTTTCAGATAATTTCTTGTTCTCCTCATCTATTAAATTTGAAAACCGCGTATTGAAGCTTTTAAGAAAACTTCGAAAGAATCGATAATTTAACTGAGAGATCCTTTTATTAAAGATCTTTTTAAAAAAAAGATCAATATCATCCAGATTCGATAAAACAGATAAATAATTAATCAATTTACTGATATCTTTAATAGTATTTGAGCCAATTGCTCCGTTTTTAGTGGATTTGTTATGTTGGTTTAAGGTTTTTTTGAATTTATCAGGTAAAAGTAATATATTTCCTACTTCCAGAGTTTCTAAACTTCCACTTCCAAAATAATATTTCATTATTAAGAGAAAAAGGTTAAACTGAGATTTTTGAGAAGGGAGATTATTTGCTTGGAAAGTACTATAAAGAGTACTAATTTTATCCAAAAAATCAAATATTCTGATTAAAGAATTTTTTTTCTCAACAGGATAATCAAAATTAGCTAGAAATTCTTTGTTAATTATATCTATTTTAGAGTAAATGGAATCTTCAACCCGTGAACATACGAAATTTAAGAAATCAAGTAAAGGACAAAAATTTTCTAATAATTTACATTTTCGATAAAAATAGAATAATAAACAACCTAATCTCTCTTTGGTGGAAGGATATTGTTCTAAAGCTAGTTGATATAACTTTTCTCTGCCCCTTAATAATTTTTCATAATAATCATCTGGAATTCCTTTAAATTGTTTGAGAAAGTAAAATGAGGTCATGTAGAAATAGTTATCAAAAATTTCTTTTCTAACATTCCTCACTAAAATTAAAAAATTTACATATTTATTTCCATTATCCTCCTTGATAACTGCGCAATCTAAGGTTATGTGTAAGTCCTCTTTAATTGTCTCCCTGATTAATCTTCCAATCATTCCTACCAAAAAAAATAAATAGCCTGTAAAAAAAAGTAATCCATAGAGATTTCCTTTTATTTTTTTAGATAATTCATTGTATTCTTTTATCTCCTCAGGAGCTAAATGATAATTATATTCAATTAACAACGTTTTTTTTGAGATCTGCTCTTTTATCACCAGTTCTAGCGCATCTGCGTTAAAAGCAAAAAAATCTTGTAAATATTGTTGAAATAATTCATGAAAATTAGAATATAAAAAAGGGGCATAGGTTTTTTCAATGGTTCTTCTTTCATTTTTTGATTTAAATTTTAGCCATTTGTTTCTAATCAAATCCTTAAATTCTTCGAACTTTTCCTCTTTGTTCTTCAATAAATTTAAATAAACAAGTTTATGCATTTTAGCATTAAATATTTCGTCTGAAAATCTTTCTCTAAATATACCTAAAATATCAGATAATTCTTTACTTACCAACTTTAACCAATTAAATTATTAGAATAATATATCTATTAAATATCTGTTAAAAGCTATAATTAATAATAAAATATATTCTTTTAATATTAAATTAAATTTCAAAAATAAATATATTGAGTAATTTATCTAACCGTCTTTAAAAAATAAAATGAGT